>NZ_JBJJLO010000005.1:0-107398 GCF_046230915.1 Pseudomonas sp. KCJK8993 | reverse complement strand
CCATGAATAACGCCCGGAACGCCTTAAAAGGCTGTCCCGGGCAGCGTTACATGGAACGCAAAGCGCTTCTCTATATATAAGAAGGAAAGCCCTACAACACTCCCGACCGCTTCAAGCTATCCACGGCCTCGGCCTGCATGCCCAGCACGCGCTGCAGAACTTGCTGCGTATGTTCGCCCAGCAGAGGAGGGGCCTGACGATATTCCACCGGCGTCTCGGAGAGACGAATAGGACTGGCCACCTGGGGCACCCTCCCCGCCAAGGCATGCGGCAACTCCACGGCCAGGCCACGGGACACCACCTGCGGATCGGCGAACACCTGGGCCAGGTCGTTGATCGGCCCACACGGCACCCCAGCCTGCTCCAGCTGGCTGACCCACTGCGCCGTAGTCTTGAACACCGTCGCCTGGCGGATCAGCGGAATCAGCACCGCGCGATTGGCCACCCGCAGCTTGTTGGTGGCGAACCGAGGGTCATCCGCCCACTGCGGCTGGCCCGCCACTTCGGCAAACTTGCGAAACTGCCCGTCATTACCCACGGTAAGGATGAAGTCGCCATCCGCCGTCGGAAAATCCTGATAGGGCACTATATTAGGATGGGCATTACCCAGGCGCTTGGGCGCGACTCCCGTCGTCAGGTAGTTCATCGCCTGGTTCGCCAGGCAGGCGACCTGGACATCCAGCAGCGCCATGTCGATATGCTGCCCGCCACCGCCCTGGTCCCGGTGAGCCAGGGCAGCCAGGATCGCCACCGTCGAATAGAGCCCTGTCAGGATGTCGGTCAAGGCCACGCCGACCTTCACCGGCCCGGCACCTTCATCACCCTCGGGGCGACCGGTCAGGCTCATCAGCCCACCCAGCCCCTGGATCATGAAGTCATAACCCGCCCGCTTGGCATAAGGCCCCGTCTGGCCGAACCCGGTGATCGAGCAATAGATCAGGCGCGGATTGATCGCCTTCAGCGACTCATAGTCCAAGCCATAGGCCGCCAGGCCGCCCACCTTGAAGTTCTCGATGACGATGTCCGACTTGGCCGCCAGTTCGCGCACCAGTTGCTGGCCCTCCGGGCGAGTGAAGTCGATGGTCACCGATTGCTTGTTACGGTTGGCCGACAAGTAATAGGCAGCCTCCGTGGTGTTCTCGCCATAGGCGTCCTTGAGGAAGGGCGGGCCCCAGGCGCGGGTGTCGTCACCGTTGCCCGGGCGCTCGACCTTGATGACCTCGGCCCCCAAGTCCGCCAGGATCTGGCCGGACCATGGCCCGGCCAGGACGCGCGATAAATCCAGTACCCGCAGATGCGATAACGCGCCCATGGCCGCTCTCCTATCAATAGAACGCCTGGATACCGGTCTGCGCGCGCCCCAGGATCAGCGCATGCACGTCATGGGTGCCCTCATAAGTGTTGACCACCTCCAGGTTCACCAAGTGACGGGCGATGCCGAACTCGTCGGAAATACCGTTGCCGCCCAGCATGTCGCGGGCCATGCGGGCAATCTCCAGGGACTTGCCGCAGGAGTTGCGCTTCATGATCGAAGTGATTTCCACCGCCGCAGTACCTTCATCCTTCATCCGGCCCAGGCGCAGGCAGCCTTGCAGGGCGAGGGTGATCTCGGTCTGCATGTCCGCCAGCTTCTTCTGGATCAGCTGGGTCGCCGCCAGGGGACGGCCGAACTGCTGGCGATCCAGGGTGTACTGGCGAGCGGTGTGCCAGCAGAACTCGGCGGCGCCCAGGGCGCCCCAGGAAATACCGTAGCGCGCCGAGTTCAGGCAGGTGAAAGGACCTTTCAGGCCACGCACATCAGGGAAGATGTTTTCTTCCGGCACGAACACGTTATCCATGACGATCTCGCCGGTGATCGACGCCCGCAGGCCGACTTTGCCATGGATAGCCGGGGCGCTCAGGCCCTTCCAGCCTTTCTCCAGGACAAAGCCGCGGATATCGCCGGCATCGTCCTTGGCCCAGACCACGAACACATCGGCGATCGGGCTGTTGGTGATCCACATCTTGCTGCCGGTCAGGCTGTAGCCGCCATCCACCTTGCGCGCCCGGGTCACCATGGCCCCCGGATCGGAGCCATGGTTAGGTTCGGTCAGGCCGAAGCAGCCGATCCACTCACCGGAAGCCAGCTTCGGCAGGTACTTCTGCTTTTGCGCCTCGGTGCCGAACTCGTTGATCGGCACCATCACCAGGGACGACTGCACGCTCATCATCGACCGGTAACCGGAATCCACGCGCTCCACTTCACGGGCGATCAGGCCGTAGCACACGTAGTTCAGGCCACTGCCGCCGTATTGCTCGGGAATGGTCGCGCCCAGCAGGCCCACTTCACCCATCTCGCGGAAGATCGCCGGATCGGTCTGCTCATGGCGGAAAGCCTCCAGGACCCGCGGCATCAGCTTGCCCTGGGCAAACTGCTCGGCGCTATCACGCACCATGCGCTCTTCTTCGGTCAGTTGCTGATCCAGCAGAAGGGGATCGATCCAGTTGAAGCTTGCTTTGCCGCCCATGGGAGAGTCCTCGTGAAGTAGGCCAACTATCGTGAATTGATCCTAGGCCTGGTCGTCGCCCCGGGCAAACGAGGATTTCGCATACTGTTGTGCTAATTTCTCACTTCGAAATGGCGACAAGTGCCATTTACAGCATTCATTAGTGAGATTGCCGTACATGCGCAGAAAAATCCCCAGCACCGCCGCGCTCATCAGCTTCGAAGCCGCCGCTCGTCACGAGAGCTTCACCAAGGCCGCCCTGGAGCTTTCCCTGACCCAGGGCGCGGTATGCCGCCAGATCGCCAGCCTGGAGGAGTTCCTCGGCGTCGAGCTGTTCCGCCGCTCCCGACGCGGGGTCAAGCTGACCGAGGCCGGCCTGTCCTATAGCCGCCGGGTCGCCACCCAGCTGGATGCGGTGGAACGCGACACGCTATCAGTGATGGGGCAGCAGGGCGCCAACGTCATCGAACTGGCCGTGGTCCCGACCTTCGGCACCCAGTGGCTGCTGCCACGTCTCAAGGACTTCCAGCAACGGCACCCGGACGTCACGGTCAACCTGACCAACCGCACCCGGCCGTTCCTGTTCGCCGATACTCCCTTCGACGCCGCCATCTACTTCGGCGACGCCGACTGGTCCGGCACCCAGTCCCACCGTTTGATGGATGAACACCCCATGCCGGTATGCAGCCCGGCCCTGTTGGGCGGACTTCAACAGTTATCCCCCGAAGCCATTGCCGAGCTGCCCTTGCTGCAGCAGACCACCCGACCTTACGCCTGGCGCCAATGGTTCAACTCCCAACAGTTGAACGTCCCCCGCGACATGACAGGCCCACGCTACGAGCTATTCTCAATGCTCGCCCAGGCCGCCATGCATGACATGGGCATCGCCTTGATCCCGCCGTTCCTGATCCAGCGTGAACTGGCGGAGAAGCGCCTGGTGATCGCCAACCCCAAGGCCCTGTCGAGCATCAAGGCGTATTACCTGATGATTCCCGAGCGGAAGGTCGAATCAGCCTCGCTACGGGCATTTCGCGATTGGCTGGTACACCAGGCACACAGCTACACCCTGGAAAACTAAGGCCTCCAGCCTTACTTGACTTCGTAGTCAGAAAAATAAAAGCACTACAGATATAACTATTTGTCGCATATAGACAGACTGTACCGACATCGACCAAAAACCTTCTCCAAGCAGCTAACCACGTGGGTTGTAGGGTTTATTGGCAGACAATGTATGTGCATTCATGTCACCAATGCGAAAAAACTTAAATTTGCGGTAAAACCCTTGAAAGCCACGGCCTACAAGGCCTAAGCCCAGGGAGTTGCGACATTCGGTCACGGGGTGACTTGTAGTTAATTTTCCGTCACTAGTCAGAATGCCTTGAAGGCCTCAAAGTTCGCCTGCAAAATGCCGCGCCCCGCTGTGATTTCAGCGGGATCGTGCTGATCGGCCGCCCCAGCGCCCCTGCGTAGTGCGCTGGCCTTCTAAGAAAGATCGCAAGCAATAAGATCAAGCAGGAGATTTGACGTGCACATTGGTGTTCCTCTCGAAACCCAAACGGGTGAAACACGGGTTGCTGCAACCCCGGAAACCATCAAGAAGCTGATCGGCCAGGGTCATAAGGTCACCGTGCAAAGCGGCGCCGGCATCAATGCCAGCGTGGTGGACAGTGCCTACGAAGCGGCAGGGGCAACCATTGGCAGCGCCAGCGATGCCTTCGGCGCCGAGCTGATCCTCAAGGTCGTGGCCCCCAATGACAGCGAACTGGCCCTGATCAAGAGCGGGACCGTCCTGGTGGGCATGCTCAACCCGTTCAGCAATGAAACCATCGCCAAGCTGGCCGAGCGCGGGATCACCGCCTTCGCCCTGGAAGCCGCGCCGCGCACTTCCCGGGCCCAGAGCCTGGACGTGCTGTCGTCCCAGGCCAACATCGCCGGCTACAAGGCCGTGCTGCTGGCAGCCCACTATTACCCACGCTTCATGCCGATGCTGATGACCGCCGCCGGCACCGTGAAGGCCGCCCGCGTGCTGATCCTCGGCGCCGGCGTGGCTGGCCTGCAAGCCATCGCCACGGCCAAGCGCCTGGGTGCAGTGATCGAGGCTTCCGACGTACGTCCGGCGGTCAAGGAGCAAATCGAGTCCCTGGGCGCCAAGTTCGTCGACGTGCCCTACGAAACCGACGAAGAACGCGAGTGCGCCGAAGGCGTCGGTGGCTACGCCCGCCCCATGCCGGCCAGCTGGATGCAGCGCCAGGCCCTGGCCGTGCACGAGCGCGCCAAGCAGGCCGACGTGGTCATCACCACCGCGCTGATACCCGGTCGCAAGGCGCCGACATTGCTGAGCGCCGATACCGTGGCCCAGATGAAGCCCGGCTCGGTGGTCATCGACCTGGCCGCCGCCCAGGGCGGCAACTGCCCGCTGACCGTGCCAGACCAAGTGGTGGTCGAGCACGGGGTGACCATCGTCGGCCCGACCAACCTCGCCGGCGCGGTGGCCGCCGACGCGTCGGCCCTGTACGCCCGTAACCTGCTGGACTTCCTGAAGCTTGTCTTCACCAAAGAAGGGCAGTTCGACGTCAACCTCGAAGACGACATCGTCGCCGCGTGCCTGATGTGCCGCGACGGCCAGGTCATCCGCAAAAACGCCTAAGCAGGGATTCAGACGATGGAAGAACTCATCTCCCCCGGTATCTACAACCTGATCATCTTCGTGCTGGCGATCTATGTCGGTTACCACGTGGTCTGGAACGTCACACCCGCACTGCACACGCCGCTGATGGCGGTGACCAACGCCATTTCCGCAATCGTCATCGTCGGCGCCATGCTGGCCGCCGCCCTGACCGTGACCCCGCTGGGCAAGACCATGGGCACCCTGGCCGTGGCCCTGGCCGCGGTCAACGTGTTCGGTGGCTTCCTGGTCACCCGCCGCATGCTGGAAATGTTCAAGAAGAAAGCGCCCAAAGCCAAAGAAGAGGTGCAAAAGTAATGAGTATGAACCTGGTAACCACCCTCTACCTGATCGCCTCGGTGTGCTTCATCCAGGCGCTCAAGGGGCTTTCGCACCCAACCACGTCGCGCCGCGGCAACCTGTTCGGCATGCTGGGCATGGCCCTGGCGGTACTGACCACCGTCGGCCTGATCTACAAGCTGGGCGCCGAGCTGGCCACCGCGGGCATCGGCTATGTGATCGTCGGCCTACTGATCGGCGGCACCGCCGGCTCGATCATGGCCAAGCGCGTCGAAATGACCAAGATGCCCGAGCTGGTGGCCTTCATGCACAGCATGATCGGCCTGGCCGCGGTGTTCATCGCCATCGCCGCCGTGGTCGAGCCGCAGTCCCTGGGCATCGTCAAGCACCTGGGCGACTCGATCCCCACCGGTAACCGCCTGGAGCTGTTCCTCGGCGCGGCCATCGGCGCCATCACCTTCTCCGGTTCGGTGATCGCCTTCGGCAAGCTGTCGGGCAAGTACAAGTTCCGCCTGTTCCAGGGCGCACCGGTACAGTTCGCCGGCCAGCACAAGCTGAACCTGGTACTGGGCCTGGCCACCCTCGGCCTGGGCGTCACCTTCATGGTCACCGGCAACCTGGGCGCCTTCGCCCTGATGCTGGCCCTGGCCTTCGTCATGGGGGTGCTGATCATCATCCCCATCGGCGGTGCCGACATGCCGGTGGTGGTGTCGATGCTCAACAGCTACTCGGGCTGGGCCGCGGCGGGTATCGGCTTCTCGCTGAACAACTCGATGCTGATCATCGCCGGCTCCCTGGTGGGCTCCAGCGGCGCGATCCTCTCTTACATCATGTGCAAGGCGATGAACCGCTCGTTCTTCAACGTGCTGCTCGGCGGTTTCGGCAACAGCGCCGATGCCGGTGGTCCGGCAGGCGCCCAGGAGGCCCGCCCGGTGAAGTCCGGCTCGGCCGACGACGCGACCTTCCTGCTGACTAACGCCGATACCGTGATCATCGTGCCCGGCTACGGCCTGGCGGTGGCACGCGCCCAGCACGCCTTGAAGGAACTCACCGAGAAACTGGTCCATCGTGGCGTAACCGTGAAGTACGCGATCCACCCGGTGGCAGGGCGCATGCCTGGCCATATGAACGTGCTGCTGGCCGAGGCCGAAGTGCCGTACGACCAGGTGTTCGAGATGGAGGACATCAACTCCGAGTTCGGCCAGGCCGACGTGGTGCTGGTGCTCGGCGCCAACGACGTGGTCAACCCGGCGGCGAAGAACGATCCGAAGTCGCCCATCGCCGGCATGCCGATCCTCGAGGCCTTCAAGGCCAAGACCATCATCGTCAACAAGCGCTCCATGGCCAGCGGTTATGCCGGCCTGGACAACGAACTGTTTTACCTGGACAAGACCATGATGGTCTTCGGCGACGCCAAGAAGGTCATCGAGGACATGGTCAAGGCCGTCGAATAATCCTGCCGTAGCGCAATACCCAAGACCTCAGCCTTTAGTAGGCTGGGGTTTTTTATTTACTCCAGAAAGCCGACGGAAGGCTCTAGGACAGGGTCTTTCATTCGACCTTTGTCGCGGGGCGTTTTTTCTGGAAATCACTAGACTGCGCTTCTTGCTTTCGTTGCCCGAGATAACCATCCATGTACCGTGATCGTATCCGCTTGCCTTCGTTGTTGGATAAGGTGATGAGCGCCGCAGACGCTGCCGCTCTGATTGAGGACGGCATGACCGTCGGCATGAGCGGCTTCACCCGCGCCGGTGAAGCCAAGGCCGTGCCCCATGCCCTGGCCGAACGGGCCAAGGTGTCACCGCTTAAAATCAGCCTGATGACCGGCGCCAGCCTGGGCAACGACCTGGACAAGGAACTGACCGAGGCCGGCGTGCTGGCCCGGCGCATGCCGTTCCAGGTGGACAGCACCCTGCGCAAGGCGATCAACGCCGGCAAGGTGATGTTCATCGACCAGCACCTGTCGGAAACCGTCGAACAACTGCGCAACCAGCAGCTCAAGCTGCCGGACATCGCCGTGATCGAGGCAGTAGCCATCACGGAGCAGGGGCATATCGTGCCGACCACCTCGGTGGGCAACTCCGCCAGCTTCGCGATCTTCGCCAAGCGAGTGATCGTCGAGATCAACATGGCGCACAACCCGAACCTGGAAGGGTTGCACGACATCTATATCCCGACCTATCGCCCGACCCGCACACCGATCCCGCTGGTGAAGGTCGACGACCGCATCGGCAGCACCGCCATCCCGATCCCCGCGGACAAGATCGCCGCCATCGTCATCACCGACCAGTCCGACTCGCCGTCCACCGTCTCGACCCCGGACAGCGAGACCCAAGGCATCGCCAACCACCTGATCGCCTTCCTCAAGCGGGAAGTCGAAGCCGGGCGCATGAGCAACAAGCTCGGCCCGCTGCAGGCCGGTATCGGCAACATCGCCAACGCGGTGATGTGTGGCCTGATCGAGTCGCCCTTCGAAAACCTGACCATGTATTCCGAAGTGCTGCAGGACTCGACCTTCGACCTGATCGACGCCGGCAAGCTGAGCTTCGCCTCGGGCAGCTCCATCACCCTGTCGAGCCGGCGCAACGCCGATGTGTTCGGCAACCTGGAGCGCTACAAGGACAAGCTGGTGCTGCGCCCGCAGGAGATCTCCAACCACCCCGAAGTGGTACGGCGCCTGGGCATCATCGGCATCAACACCGCGCTGGAGTTCGACATCTACGGCAACGTCAACTCCACCCACGTCTGCGGCACCAAGATGATGAACGGCATCGGCGGCTCGGGTGACTTCGCCCGTAACGCGCACCTGGCGATCTTCGTCACCAAGTCGATCGCCAAGGGTGGCGCGATTTCCAGCGTGGTGCCCATGGTCAGCCATGTGGACCACACCGAGCACGACGTCGACATCCTCGTCACCGAGATCGGCCTGGCCGACCTGCGCGGCCTGGCGCCACGGGAGCGGGCACGGGTGATCATCGACAACTGCGTGCATCCGTCCTACCGCGACGCCCTCAACGATTACTTCACCAAGGCCTGCGCCCTGGGTGGCCACACCCCGCACATCCTGCGTGAAGCCCTGAGCTGGCACATCAACCTGGAAGAAACCGGGAAGATGCTCGCCGAGTGATGAATACAGTCGGCGGCTGACGCACGCACAGTTGCGCCAGCCCGCCGACTCCATCGCCAGAAAGCTGCAAAAACTGTACTGCTGTACCGGTCTTTTCCCCGCCTGAAATCGCCCCTCATCGATCAAAAACCTACGAAATGCACCAAAATAGTGCTGACAGGTACAGTTGCGCCATTTCGGAACAGTACAGCCCCTATAAACAGTTAACTGGTCTTTCACAATACACGTGAACTGTATCTACAGAGTCTTGCACCGGAAGAGGATCATGGGCACCAGTTAAACCACTACCTGATCCCGCCACAAGCGGAAGGATGTCAACCATGGAACGTACACTCAGTTCCGAACTGTTCTTCGAAGACAAGGCTGTTAAATCCCAGGCTTCCCTGCCTCTGCGCGTTCTCGCCAACCTGATGCTGTGGCAGCGCCGCATCTCCAGCCGCCACCAACTGGCTCGCCTGGATTCGCGTCTGCTGGCCGATGCCGGGATCAGCGAAGCACAACGCTACGAAGAGCTGAGCAAGCCGTTCTGGCGCTAACTCAGCGTCGCTGGCCCTGACCCACCGGGTCCACCGCCAGCACCCCGAATTGCATTAACAAGACCCGCCGCGGGAAACCGCGGCGGGTCTTGTCGTTTCTGGCCTGAAAAACCCTGGAGCCCTGCGTACAGCCTCGGTCGATAGCGACAAGTACAGTTTTAAATAAATAAAAACTGAACCAGTACAATTTTTCCTGGGTGTACCTGTCCGCGCCTACTGGCACTGCTCATCATGTGACCTACGGGAACAATGCCCGGCCTTTCATCGAGGATCGCATCATGAACTCATCAGTCAGGCACACCGGCCTCCAGGCCTTGCACACTTGGTTGGACGCCTTCAGGAACATGCAGGAACGAAGCAGGACCCGTCTGCTGCTGGCCCAACTGGATGAGCGACAACTGGCAGACAGCGGCATCAGTCATTGCGAAAGGGCAGCAGAACTGCGCAAACCTTTCTGGCGGACCTGAGCAGGTATGGGCGAACAGAACGGCTGAGCCTAATATCAACCCTGACGTGGCGATTCTCACTCGAGCTGCGTCAGGGCTATCAGACACAGCACCTCGCAGTGACTGCCCGGCGTCTCACTCAGCGCCCTTCATCTGTCTGTTCATCTACAGGAGTTATCCATGTCCCGTCTCCGCTTGCTTAGCGCTGCCGCACTGCTGGCCCTGGCCGCCAACGCCCACGCCACCAGCCTGATCGTGACCACCGATGCCATCGTCGGCGCGCTCAAGGCCACCTCCGATGCTACCTCCGACGCCACATCCTCCCTGCGCGACCACAAGATCGTCCGTGCTGCCCGGGATGATGCCGCCAGCTTCGTCGCCACCGATGGCGCCATTCGCGGCGTGAAACTGGAAAGCGCCTTCGCCCACATCCGCCAGCAAGCGCCACAGCTGCAACAAGCCACCGATACCCAGCTGGCCCAGGCCATCCTGGCGATCTGAGGTGCATACGGTTCAGGTGCGCCAGCGCGCCTGAACCGCTCTGCGCTGGTCCTGCGCGCCCCGTTGCGCTAGCCTTCGCGCTGGTTTTCAGCTGTCGGGATCCATAGGTTTGTTTCGCATTGCGCTTTCCGCTCCAGTACTGCTCCTGATCTGTTGGGCCAACCCGGCCCAGGCGTTCGACGTGATCACCCAAGGCTCGGTCGTCAGCGTCTACGCCACAAGCCAGGTGACCTCCGCGCCCTTCGACCATAAACTGCTACTCGCCGCCCAGGATGATGCCGCCGCCTTCGTTGCAACCGACGGCCAGCTGCGTGGCGCCCGCCTGGAATCCGCGCTGAAATACCTGCGCGCGACCCCGGCGAAACTGCATGCCGGCGACCTTGAACTGGCGCAGGCAATTCTCGTCCAATAGCCACCCCTGTCATTCCGGAGTCGTTCCATGCGTAGCCCACTGATTGCCGCCACCCTCGGCCTGTTGTTGTTGGCCGATGTGGCCCAGGCACATACCCTGGTGGCCACCAGTAACATCATTGTCCGTGCCTTCGGTCGCACCATCGATTTCACCTCGGACACCACCACCTCGATCCGTGACTCCAAGCTCGTGCGCGAAGCCCATGACGATGCCGCCAGCTTCGTCGCCAGCAACGGCGATATCCGTGGCGCCCAGCTGGAAGCCGCCTTCGACACCCTGCGGGCCCGCGTACCGGAAGCCCGCGATGCCAGCGACCAGGTACTGGCCGAAGCCATCCTCGCCCTGTGAAGCCGCTGCGCGCCTGGCTGCTGGCCGCGACCCTGGGTCTGCTCTGCGGCACCGCCCAAGCCGACCTCCAGCTGCGCCTGAAGACCGATGGCCTGACCCCGCAGCAGCAACAAGCCAGCCAGGCCCTGCTGGACGAAGCGATGCAGGCATTGCCGCCGCGCTTCATCCAGCAGCTGGATCGCACCATCGCCGTCGGCTGGACCGACCGCATGCCCGACAACGCCTACGGTGAAGCCTCCCTGGTAGCGGAGCTGGACCTCAACCGGGCGCTGCTGACGAGCCTGGCCGACGGTTCCGCCGCGACCCAGAAAACCAGTCGTCCCCATGGCACTGTGCGCCGGGAACTGCTCGCCACCGTGCTCCATGAGCTGACCCATATCTATGATCGGGCGCGCCTCTGGCCCAGCGCCGAGCGCCGCCTGATCCAGCGCTGCACCCGCAACAACGGCACCACCGGCCTGGTGGGCCTGCCGGACGCCTGCCGCGGCCAGAACGATCGCCGCTTCACCCTGAGCGACGACCCACGCTTGCTGGACCTGGCCGGCTGGCAGCAGTACGTCGGCCGCCGCGGGGAGCGCGAGCAGCACAACCGCCAGGTCGCCCGCAGCCCCGACCTCTACGAAACGACCAACCCCAAAGAGTTCGTCGCGGTGAACATGGAGTATTTCCTCCTGGACCCGAGCTACGCCTGCCGGCGTCCGGCGCTCTACCGCTACTACCAGGAACATTTCGGCTGGGCGCCCGCCGCCAAGGACACCTGCGCCAAGTCCTTCGCCTTCCTCAATGCCGGCAACGACTTCGCCAAGACGCCCCTGGGGAAGGTCGACCCGGAGCGGGTCTACGCGGTGGACTACCTGCTGGCCGAAGCCAACCAGAACTGGGTCAGCCGCTGGGGCCACAGCATGCTGCGCCTGGTGATCTGCGCACCGGGCCGGCCTCGTGGGCCGGATTGCCGACTGGACCTGGACCAGCACCTGGTGCTGTCCTATCGCGCCTTCGTCGGCGACGTGCAGCTCTCCAGCTGGGATGGCCTGGTAGGCAAGTACCCGTCGCGGCTGTTCATCCTGCCGCTGGCCCAGGTGATCGATGAATACACCAAGACCGAGCTGCGCAGCCTGGCCTCGGTGCCCCTGAAACTCTCGCGCAGCGAGATCGAGGAAGTGGTGGAACACGCCGCCGAGATGCACTGGAGCTACGACGGCAACTATTACTTCCTGTCCAACAACTGCGCCGTGGAGAGCCTCAAGCTGCTGCGCAGCGGCAGCAACAACAAGCAACTGGTCGGCCTGGACAGCATCATGCCCAATGGCTTGCTGGAAGTGCTCAAGGGCAGGGGGCTGGCCGATACCAGCGTGCTCGACGATCCCCGCGAGGCCCTGCGCCTGGGCTATCGCTTCGACTCGTTCCGCGACCGCTACCAGGCGATGTTCGAAGTCATCAGGAAGAACCTGCCGATCAAGCAGGCCAACGTCGAGGACTGGCTATCGCTCAGCGCCGAACAACGCCGCCAGTGGTTCGCCCAGGCCGACCTGCGCACCAGCGCCGCCTTGCTGCTCCTGGAGCAGGCGAGCTTTCGCCGCCAGCTGTTGCTGGCCCAGGACGAGGTCAAACAACGCTACCTGGGCGCCCGCGAGCTGAAGAATGGCGGTATGGAGAAGGCCAACCAGACCCTGCAGCAGATTCTTGCCAACAGCGGTTTCCTCAGCCGCCCGGCGGAGCTGCTGGGCAGCAGCGGCTATGGCTTGCCGCAACCTGGAGAATGGCAGCGCCTGGAGGCCGAGAGCAGCCAGCGGCAGAAGCAACTGCAGTCCTTGACTGGTGACCTGGACAAGGAAGTACGGGCGTTGCTCGAACCAGCCCGGGCAGCCGAGATCGCCGCCAACGAGGCCAACCTGAAACAGGTGGGCGAGCACCTGCGGGCCTTGCACAAGGCTGCAGGCGGCCTGGAACTGCCTTGACTCCCTGATCCACATTCGGTGCTTTGTGCCTGCTAGCCGCCAGAAAGCACCTCGTTTGCAGCAGGTCCGCACCTACGGCTACAGGATGCATGTCACCATGAAAAGCCCCAAGACTATCGCCGCGCGTTTAGGCTTCAGCATTCTAGGCACCCTGGCATTTAGCCCCCCTGCCCAAGCCATCAAGGTAGTCCCCGACTTCGATACAGAGCCTGGCATGGCCACGGTGTTCTGGGGAGCCCTCACCACAACCGGCCCATTTATCGGCACCACAGTGACATTCAACGAACTGAGTGACCGCGATCGGAAGCGACTGCTGCTGGCCCGCGATGACGCCGCGGCCTTTGTCGCCACCGACACCGCCGTTCGTGGGGCGCTACTGGAGTCTGCCCTGCTGATGCTGCGTCAGAAGGGCAACCTGGATCACTACGATGATCTTGCCCTGGCTTGCGCCATCCTGGCTTCCACCCACTGAAGCCCTCAAGGACGGACCTGCCCGAACCTTGCCAGGAACCTTCTTCTCGATTGAAGAGAGGGCCCAAGGCCCTATAACGTCTCTTGCGCCTCACCTAGCAACTGCTCATCCAGGTGCAGCCAGGGCAGGCGGCTGTCGGTCCAGATATGCCGCTGCGCCGGGGCCTGTTCCGGATGGTCCAGGGTGGCGATGGTGACATCGATGCTGTCCGGACTCAGTTGGGTGATGAGTGCCAGGTGCGCCCCGCAAGTACTACAGAAATACCGGGCGCAACTGGCGGACGAGTCATAGCGGGCCGGGCTGCCCGCCAGCCACCTGAAAGCCGAGGCGGGCAGGGTGATCCAGGTCGTCACCAAGCCGCCGCTGACCCGGCGACAGATCGAACAATGACAATGGGCAATGTCCCGCAAGGGCCCGCTGAACTCATAACGCAGCCGCCCACAGTGGCAGCCCCCGCTGTGCAACTGCTCCATATCTCTTCTCCTTTATCGTCATGCCTTGCACTTTAGGCCGCTTGTCGGGCGATGACACATCCACTGATTCCTTTCTCCGGCGAAAGCTGGCTGAAAGCTTGCCCCATTAGCATCGCCTCCCACCGCCGGCGACAGACCGGCTGGCCACAGCGGGCGCTCGCGCGCTCCCGGCCCAATTAACAACAACAATGGTGATTCTGATGTCCGCTCGTACCCGCCTGTTCGCTATCCCTGCTCCCGTACGCCTAGTGCTTGCCGTCCCGCGCTGAACCCACCCGTTCCGCCATTCCCTAGCCGCGCTACGCCTGGAGTATTCCCATGCTGACTTTCCTTGGCTTCGCCATGGTCATCACGTTCATGTTCCTGATCATGACCAAGCGCCTGTCCGCGCTGATCGCCCTGATCATCGTGCCCATCCTGTTCGCCCTGTTCGGCGGCTTCGCACCGAAGATCGGCCCGATGATGCTCGAAGGCATCACCAAGCTGGCGCCGACCGGCGTGATGCTGATGTTCGCCATCCTGTACTTCGCCCTGATGATCGACTCCGGCCTGTTCGACCCGGCCGTGCGCAAGATCCTCAAGCTGGTCAAGGGCGACCCGCTGAAGGTCTCGGTAGGCACCGCGGCACTGGCCCTGGTGGTATCGCTGGACGGTGACGGTGCCACCACCTACATGATATGCGTGGCCGCCATGCTGCCGTTGTACAGCCGCATCGGCATGAGCCCGCGGATCATGGCCGGCCTGATCATCCTCGCCGGCGGGGTGATGAACATGACCCCATGGGGCGGTCCCACTGCCCGCGCCGCCAGTGCGCTGCACGTGGACCCTTCGGATATCTTCGTGCCGATGATCCCGGCGATGCTGGCCGGCGTGGTGGCGATCCTGGCCATCGCCTACCTGTACGGCAGGCGCGAGCGCGCCCGCCTGGGTGAACTGCACCTGGTCGGCGACGAGGTGGAGCATAGCGAAATCAGCGTCTCGCAGTTCCCCGACGCCCGCCGGCCGAAGCTGATCTGGTTCAACGGTGCCCTGACCTTGGCCCTGATGTGCACGCTGATCGCCGGCTTGCTGCCGCTGCCTGTGCTGTTCATGGTGGCCTTCAGTATCGCGATGATCGTCAACTACCCTTGCCTGCAGCAGCAGAAGGACCGGGTCGCGGCCCACGCCGGCAGCGTGCTGGCGGTGGTCGGGCTGATCTTCGCCGCGGGGATCTTCACCGGCATCCTGTCCGGCACCGGCATGGTCGACGCCATGTCCAAGAGCCTGCTGGCGGTGATCCCCGAGGCCCTGGGCCCTTATCTCGCGGTCATCACCGCGCTGGTGAGCATGCCGTTCACCTTCTTCATGTCCAACGATGCCTTCTACTACGGGGTCCTGCCGGTACTGGCCGAGGCTGCCAGCCACTACGGCATCACCGCGGTGGAGATGGCTCGCGCGTCGATCGTCGGCCAGCCCGTGCACCTGCTCAGCCCGCTGGTACCCTCGACCTACCTGTTGGTGGCCCTGGCCGGCATCGAGTTCGGCGATCACCAGCGCTTCACCCTCAAGTGGGCAGTGCTGGTCTGCCTGTGCATAATGCTCGCCGCCTTGCTGATGGGAATATTTCCCCTGTTCAGCACTCTATAAAAGACCACAGATTCTGCGCCCTGGCCGATCGTCGGACGGGGCCATAACCCTCGCTCAAAGGAACACACATGGAATGGCTGACCAACCCGGAGATCTGGGTTGCCTTCTTCACCCTGACGGCCCTGGAGATCGTCCTGGGTATCGACAACATCATCATGATCTCGATCCTGGTCAGTCGCATGCCCAAGCACATGCAGGCCCGCACCCGGATCTTCGGCCTGGCCCTGGCGATGATCACGCGGATCATGCTGCTGCTGTCGATCACCTGGGTCATGCGCCTGACCGACGACCTGTTCACCGTGCTCGGCCAGGGTATCTCCGGGCGTGACCTGATCCTGTTCTTCGGTGGCCTGTTCCTGCTGTGGAAAAGCTCCCAGGAGATGTACCACGCCCTGGAAGGCGAGGATGAGTCCAACGACGAACCCAAGGGCAAGGGCGGCAACTTCATCTACACCATCATCCAGATCGCGATCATCGACATCGTGTTCTCCCTGGACTCGGTGATCACCGCGGTGGGCATGGTTTCCCACGTACCGGTGATGGTGGCGGCGATCGTCGTCGCGGTGCTGGTGATGATGCTGGCCTCGGGCACCATCAGCGAATTCATCGACAAGCACCCATCGCTGAAGATGCTCGCGCTGTCGTTCCTGCTGGTGGTCGGTACCGTACTGATCGCCGAAGCCTTCGACGTGCATGTGCCCAAGGGCTACGTATACTTCGCCATGGCCTTCTCCCTGGCGGTTGAGGTCATCAACATCAAGCTGCGCACCAACCTGGCGAAGAAGAAACAGCAGGATCCAGTGAAACTGCGCAAGGACATTCCCGGTCAATAAGCCGAATGCGCTGGAATCGCTGAAATGAAAAAGGGGCTTTCGGGCCCCTTTTGCTTACCTGAAACATGACGATTTCATAACAGTTATGTTTCAGTCACCAGAACAGCTATGCGATGCTGGCGCCCTGTGCGTTACCCGACTAAAGCTTACATACATAACCTAGAACCGCGCGCAGCAACGTCCACTGGCCCCACTTGGGGCTCTTCACCCCAGGGGGGCCGTGCATGCTGACCCTGCTCAATCTGCTTTCCGCCGTGGCCCTGCTGGTGTGGGGCACGCATATCGTGCGTACCGGGATCCTGCGGGTCTACGGTTCCAACCTGCGGCACGTGATCGGCCAGAACATGAGCCGCCGGCCGCTGGCGTTCATCGCCGGGATCCTGGTAACGGCCATGGTCCAGAGCAGCAACGCCACGGCCATGCTGGTGACCTCCTTCGTCGGCCAGGGCCTGATGGGCCTGACCCCGGCCCTGGCCACCATGCTCGGCGCCGACGTCGGTACCGCCTTGATGGCCCGGGTGCTGACCTTCGACCTGTCATGGCTGTCGCCGCTGCTGATTTTCATCGGGGTGATGTTCTTCCTCTCGCGCAAGCAGACCCGCGCCGGCCAGCTGGGCCGGGTCGGCATCGGCCTGGGCCTGATCATCCTGGCCCTGCAACTGATCGTGGAAGCCGCCGCGCCCATCACCCACGCCCAAGGCGTGAAGGTACTGTTCGCCTCGCTCACCGGCGACATCCTGCTGGATGCGCTGATGGGCGCGGTGTTCGCCATGGTCTCCTATTCCAGCCTGGCCGCCGTGCTGCTCACCGCCACCCTGGCCGGAGCCGGGGTCATTGGCCTGCCAGTGGCCATCGGCCTGGTGATCGGGGCCAATATCGGCAGCGGCGTGCTGGCCTTTCTCAGCACCAGCATGCAGAACGCCGCCGGGCGCCAGGTGGCCCTGGGCAGCCTGCTGTACAAGCTGATCGGCCTGCTGCTGATCATCCCGGTCCTCGATCCGCTGGCCCACTGGATGGACAACCTGGATTTCAGCGCCCAGGAAGTGGTGATCGGCTTCCACCTGCTCTACAACACCGCCCGTTGCCTGTTGCTGTTGCCCAGCGTCGGCCCCATGGCGCGGCTCTGCACCTGGCTGCTGCCCGAGCGCGCCCAGGAGAATGGCCGGGCAAGACCGCGCCACCTGGACCCCACCGCCCTGGTCACGCCCAGCCTGGCCCTGGCCAACGCCGCCCGGGAAACCTTGCGCATCGGCGACCTGGTGGACAGCATGCTCGAAGCCATGGGCGACGTACTGCGCGGCAAGCAGACCGCCATCACCCAGGAACTGCGGGCCCTGAGCGACGACGTCGAGGCGCTGTACAGCGCCATCAAGCTGTACCTGGCACAGATGCCCCGCGAAGACCTCAGCGAGCAGGACAGCCGGCGCTGGGCGGAAATCATCGAGCTGGCGATCAACCTCAAGCTGGCCAGCGACCTGATCGAGCGCATGTTGCGCAAGGTCCAGCAGCAGAAGACCTCCCAGCGCCGCTCCTTCTCCGAGGTCGGCCTGGAGGAGCTGACCGGCCTGCATGCCCAGCTGATCGCCAACCTGCGCCTGGGGCTCTCGGTGTTCCTCAGCGCCGATCCGGAAAGCGCCCGGCAACTGCTGCGCGAGAAGCGCCGCTTCCGCGCCCAGGAGCGGCGCCTGGCCCACGCCCACGTCAGCCGCCTGCAACGCAAGATCGTCCAGAGCATCGAGACCAGCTCCCTGCACCTGGAACTGATCGCCGACATGAAGCGCTTGAACTCGCTGTTCTGCAGCAGCGCCTATGTGGTGTTGGAAACCTCGGATACCGGCGCGCTGGAAGTCGAGGACATGGTCGACATCACCCACTCGCCCTGAACGTCCAGGGTCATGTGCAGTCTCTACAACTTGCGCACGCCGTAAGGAAGTTCTTGTTATGCGTTGTCTGTTACTCGCCTGCCTGCTGCTGGGCAGTGCACAAGGATGGGCCCTGGATCGCTTCCAGGTCGAAGACTACACCCTGCCCAATGGCTTGCAGGTGCTGCTCAAGCCCGGCAGCGAACGCGGCCATGTGGCGATCCGCCTGGTAGTCGGCGTAGGCCTGGATGACTTCCCCTGCACCGACAAGGAACTGCCGCACCTGCTCGAGCACCTGTTGTTCAGCGGCATCGACGCCAGCGGCGAGGGCGGCCTGGAAGAACGCATGCAAGCCCTGGGCGGCGAATGGAACGCCTATACCAGCAACGCCGATACCACCTTCGTGATCGAGGCCCCGGCGCGCAACCAGCGCAAGGTCCTCGACCTGCTGCTGTCGCTACTGACCCACACTCGCCTGGACGACAAGGCCCTGGCCAGCGCCAAGCGCGTGGTGGAGCGTGAGGACGGCGGCCATTACTCGCACCTGCAACGCTGGCTCGACCGCCAGGACCTGGGCCACAAGGCCAGCAACCAGCTGGCGGTGGAACTGGGGCTCAAGTGCGCCGAGCGAGCCGAAGTCAGTCACCTGACCCTGGCCCGGCTGGAGCAGGTGCGCAAGGATTGGTACGCCCCCAACAACATGAGCCTGATCGTGGTGGGCGAACTGGATCGCCTGCTGCCCGCCTATCTGGAGCGCACCTACGGCGCCCTGGAGCCGGTGGAGCCCAGCGAACACCCGCAGCTGCCGCAAATGCAGGGCCATGCCGCAGCGGTGCGCAGCCTGATCCGTGGCTGGGTGGGGCAGAGCGCCCAATTGCACTGGCTGTTCCCCGAGCCGGTGCTGGAGCGACAGCACAGCCAGACCTTCGACCTGCTCAAGGACTACCTGGACTGGGCCCTGTACCGCCAGCTGCGCCTGGAGCATGAACTGTCCTACGGCCCCTGGAGCGATCGCGAAGTCTTCGGTGGTGTCGGGTTCCTCAGCCTCAACGCCGACCTGGAACGCGATGACCTGGACGAAGCACGGCAGGTGGTCGAGCAGTTGCGGGCACATTTGCTGAAGGACGGCCTGGACCCCGCCGCCTTCGCCCGCCTGAAGCAGGCCGCCATCGACCGCCAGGCCTGGGCGGTGCAGGGCAATAGCGCCCTGGCGGACTACTACTGGAGCGCCCTGGGGGATCTCGACGATGGGCGTTTCAGCGACCCGGCCAAGGCCCTGCGCGCCGTGACCCTGGCCCAGGCCAACCAGGCCCTGCGCCAGCTGCTGGAACAACCGGGTTACCTGCGGATCGAAAAACCCCTGCTGAGCGACGAGCAACTGCTCTGGCTGCTGGGCGGCCTGCTGGTCCTGATAGTCCTGGGTGGCGCGGGCGCCGGCCTGTGGCGCCGGCGCGCCAACCGAGCCTGGCAGGGCGCTGCATGACAGCCTGAAAAACGGCGCCGCCATGCCATCGGCCGGGTCGACCCGCCCCCATCCGGGAGCGGGTCGACTCCCTCGCCACGGGCCGCCGCCGACGTTATCCTGTCGCGCTTTTTCCCACCCTGACCGTGACCTGCAGCCGATGCCCGACTGGAACCGACACATACAGCGCCTGCTGGAGCTGATCAAGCGCTACCCCGGGGTCATCGCACTCGGCGGCTTCATCTCGGGGGTCTGCAGTTTCATCCTGGTGGACCGGCAACAGGGCCTGGCCTCATGGATCGCCGTCATCATGCTGGTGAGCTGGGTCTGGCTGATGCTGGAAAACAGCCTGACCCAGCTGTTCGCCCAGGTTTTCAAGCGCGAGATCCCGCAGCCGCTGCTGCGCTATGCCACGCAGATGATCCACCAGGAGAGCCTGTTCTTCGTCCTGCCGTTCTTTTTCATCACCACCAGCTGGAACAGCGGCCAACTGGCGTTCACCGGGCTGCTGGGCGCTGCGGCGCTGGTGTCCATCACCGACCCGCTGTACTACAAGTGGCTGGCCCCGCGCCGCTGGTTGTTCCTGGCCCTGCATACGCTGACACTGTTCGCCGTACTGCTGACGGCGCTGCCGCTGATCCTGCACCTGACCACCGCCCAGAGCTTCAAGCTGGCCCTGGGCACCGCCATGTTGCTGTCCTTCCCGAGCCTGGCCTCGATCCTGCCGATCCGCAGTGTGCGCAGCGCCCTGACCGTGCTGTGCATCACCCTGGCCATCGGCGGCACCGGCTGGCTGCTGCGCTCCTGGGTACCACCGGCCACCCTGTGGCTGACCGAGGACGCCATCAGCACCCAGCTCCAGGACCGTACTCCAGGCGCCAGCCTGGAAACCCTCAGCGCCAGCCAGGTGCGCGGCAATGGCCTGTACGCCTACACCGCGATCAATGCGCCACGGGGCCTGGACGAGCGCATCTACCATGTCTGGCAGTTCAACGGCAGCGAGGTGGACCGCATCGCCCTGGACATCCACGGCGGGCGCAAGGAGGGTTACCGCGCCTGGTCCCGCAAGCAGAACTTCCCGGCCAACCCCGCCGGCAAATGGCAGGTCCGGGTCGTCACCGAGGACGGCCAGGTGATCGGCGTGCTGCGTTTCCAGATCGACGATCCAGATCAACAGGCGGCCAAGCCCGGCGAGGCAAAGTAATGCGGATCGTGCTATTACGTAGCACTGCAAAATGGCCATACAAGCTTGGAGCTTATGACTACCAGCGTGACGCCCGGCACCGCTCAACTGGATCTTGCCCACTCTCCGGCGCAATTGCGCATCCACGGCGACTGGACGCTGGCGCACTACAGCGACCTCAAGCGCCTCAGCCAATCCCTGGCCGGGCGCTACGATAGCGATACCCATATCGACCTCAATGGCCTCGGCGCCCTGGACACCGCCGGCGCCTCGCTGCTGGTGGAACTGCTGGGAGCCGAGCGCCTGGGACGCAGCGCCGAGCATCCGGATTGCACCCTGTCCGCCGCCGACCGCGCCCTGCTGCAAACCGTCTACAGCTCGCTGAACGACTTCTGCGTGCCGGTCAAGCAGCCGGAAGTCCCGGTGGGCATACAACTGCTCTCGCGCATCGGCGGCTCGGTCTACACCGTCTGGCACGACACCTTGAAGGCCCTGGGCTTCATCGGCCTGATCCTCGAAACCCTGGCCCGCGGCCTGTTGCATCCCAGGCGCTGGCGCATCACCCCGATGGTCGCGCATATCGAGCAGACCGGCCTGGACGCCGCGCCCATCGTCGCCTTGCTGACCTTCCTGGTGGGGGCGGTGGTGGCCTTCCTCGGCGCCACGGTGCTGGCTGGATTCGGCGCCAGCATCTTCACCGTGGACCTGGTGGCGTTTTCCTTCCTGCGCGAATTCGGCGTGCTGCTGACCGCCATCCTCATGGCCGGGCGTACCGCCAGCGCCTTCACCGCGCAGATCGGCTCGATGAAGGCCAACGAGGAAATCGACGCGATCCGCACCCTGGGCCTGGACCCCATGGAATTGCTGGTGCTGCCTCGGGTCCTGGCGCTACTGGTGGCGCTGCCGATGCTGACCTTCCTGGCGATGCTCTCGGGCATCATCGGCGGCGGCGTGGTCTGCGCGCTGTCGCTGGACATCTCACCGGCGATGTTCCTCTCGCTGCTGCATTCGGATATCGGCGTAAAACACTTCCTTCTGGGCCTGGTGAAGGCCCCGATATTCGCCTTCCTGATCGCCGCCATCGGCTGCCTGGAGGGCTTCAAGGTCAGCGGCAGCGCCGAGTCGGTGGGGGCGCACACCACGTCCGCGGTGGTGCAGTCGATCTTCGTGGTGATCGTCATCGACGCCGTGGCCGCGCTGTTCTTCATGGAGATGGGCTGGTGAGCCGCCCGCCGCGCGCGCCCGCCGAGGCGGTGATCGAGGTTCGCGGGCTGTGCAACCGCTTCGGCCAGCAGAGCGTGCACGAGAACCTCGACCTGGACGTGTACAAGGGCGAGATCCTCGGCGTGGTCGGTGGCTCGGGCAGCGGCAAGTCGGTCTTGCTGCGCAGCATCGTCGGCCTGCGCCAGCCCAGCGAGGGTTCGGTGCGGGTATTCGGCCAGGACCTGCCGAGCTTGCCGGAGCAACAACGCTCGCTGGTGGAACGACGTTTCGGCGTGCTGTTCCAGAAGGGCGCGCTGTTCACTTCGCTGACGGTGACCGAGAACGTCGCCCTGCCACTGATCGAACACGCCGGCCTGTCGCGCGCCGACGCCGAGCACCTGGCGGCGGTGAAGCTGGCCCTGGCCGGCCTGCCGCTGTCGGCGGCGGACAAGTACCCGGCGTCGCTGTCCGGCGGCATGATCAAGCGCGCCGCCCTGGCCCGCGCCCTGGCCCTGGACCCGGACATCCTGTTTCTCGACGAGCCCACCGCCGGCCTGGACCCGGTGGGCGCCGCCGCCTTCGATCAACTGATCCTGACCCTGCGCGATGCCCTGGGCCTGAGCGTGTTCCTGGTCACCCATGACCTGGATACCCTCTACACCATCACCGACCGGGTGGCGGTACTGGCGCAGAAGAAGGTGCTGGTGGCCGATGCCATCGATATCGTCGCCGAGACGGCGGACGCCTGGATCCACGAATACTTCCACGGCCCCCGGGGCCGCGCGGCGTACCAGGCCGCGACACCGACCAACGAGGGATGATATGGAAACCCGAGCCCATCACGTACTGATCGGCCTGTTCACGGTGATCTTGGTGGCCGGCGCCTTGCTGTTCGGCCTGTGGCTGGCCAAGTCCAGCGTCGACAGCGCCTTCCAGGACTACGAGATCGTCTTCAACGAAGCGGTCAGCGGCCTGTCCCGGGGCAGCTCGGTGCAGTACAGCGGGATCAAGGTCGGCGACGTGGTCAACCTGCGCCTGGACCCCAAGGACCCGCGCCGGGTGCTGGCGCAGATCCGCCTGGGCGGCGACACGCCGATCAAGGAAGACACCCAGGCCAAGCTGGCGCTGACCGGCATCACCGGCACCTCGATCATCCAGCTCAGCGGCGGCACCCCGCAAAGCCCGCCGCTCAAGGGCAAGAACGGCCATCTGCCGAGCATCACCGCCTCGCCATCGCCCATCGCCCGGCTGCTGAACAACAGCGACGACCTGATGACCGGGGTCAACCAGCTGCTGCACAACGCCAACCAGTTGTTCTCCCCGGAGAACGTGGACCGGGTCGGCAGTACCCTGGATAACCTGCAGAAGACCACCGCCAGCATCGCCGAGCAGCGCAACGACCTGCGCCAGCTGATGCAGCAACTGGGGACCATCACCAGGCAGACCAGCGCCATGCTCGAGCAGACCACCGCGCTGATGCGCAACGCCAACGGCCTGCTCAACGACCAGGGCCGGCAAATGTTCGGCAGCGCCCAGCAGGCCATGCGCTCCCTGGAGCAAAGCAGCGCCACCCTCAACCAGCTGCTGAACGACAACCAGGACTCGCTGAGCAACGGCATGCAGGGCCTCAATGGCCTGGCGCCGGCCGTGCGCGAACTGCGCGAGACCATGAGCTCGCTGCGGGCCATCACCCGCCGCCTGGAAGCCAACCCCGGTGGTTACCTGCTGGGTAACGAGAAGAGCAAGGAGTTCACCCCATGATGCGTGCCAGCCGCCTGTTTGCCCCCCTGGCCCTGGGGACCGTCCTGGCCCTGGGTGGCTGCTCGATCCTGCCCCAGAGCGAGCCACTGGATGTCTACCGCTTGCCGGTGGGCCAGGCCAGTACTCCGGGCAAGGCCCTGCCGTGGTCGCTGCAACTGCTCAAGCCCCAGGCCAGCGACGCCTTGAACAGTGCGCGGATCGCGGTGATTCCCCAGGGCGACCTGCTCAGCAGCTACAAGGCCTCGCGCTGGACCGACCCGGCGCCGATCCTGCTGCGCAACCGGCTGCTGGACGGGTTCCAGCGCGATGGCCGGGTCCAGCTGTTGAGCACCGACGACAGCAACCTGCAGACCGACCTGGCCCTGGGCGGCGACCTGCAAGCGTTCCAGAGCGAATACCAGGGCAAGGCCGCCCAGGTGGTGATACGCCTGGATGCGCGGCTGATTCGGGGTGCCGACCAGAAGATCCTCGCCAGCCGGCGCTTCGAGGTACGCCAGCCGCTGGCCGAGACCCGGGTGCCGGCAGTAGTGGCCGGGTTCGGCCAGGCCAGCGACGTGCTGGCCCGCCAGGTGGTGGACTGGGCCGTGGGGCAGGGCAACCAGGTGAGGAAACGCTGAGGTCCGTGGCGCCGGCAGGCCGGCGCAGGATCAGCCGAAGAACCAGTAGCAGACGGCGATCGCCGCGACCACGCCGGCGAACTCCGCCAGCAGGGCGCAGCCCACGGCGTGCCGGACCCGCTGGATGCCCACCGCACCGAAATACACCGCCAGCACATAGAAGGTGGTTTCGGTGCTGCCCTGGATGGTCGCCGCCGCCAGTGCCGGGAAGCTATCCACACCCTGGCTCTTCATGGTCTCGATCAGCATCGCCCGGGCCGCACTGCCCGAGAACGGCTTGACCATGGCGGTGGGCAGGGCATCGACGAAGCGCGTATCCCAACCGGCCCAGGCCACCAGGTGGCGGATTCCGTCGAGGCCGAAGTCCAGGGCGCCGGACGCCCGCAGCACGCCGATGGCGCACAGCATGGCCACCAGGTATGGCAGCAGGTTCCTGGCGACGTCGAACCCCTCCTTGGCACCCTCGACGAAGGCCTCGTAGACCTTGACCTTGCGTAGCGCGCCGACCACCAGGAACAGCATGATCAGGCCGAACAGCGTCAGGTTGCCGAGGATCGACGACAGCGATGCCAGGGCCGCCGCCGACAGGCTCGCCAGCAATGCCATGAAGGCTCCCAGGGCCAGGGCACCGGGAACCAGGTAAGCCAGCACCACCGGGTCCCACAGTTTGAGGCGCTGCATCACCGCCACCGACAGCAGGCCCACCAGGGTCGAGGCGCTGGTGGCCAGCAGGATCGGCAGGAACACCAGGGTCGGGTCCGCCGCGCCTTGCTGGGCGCGGTACATGAAGATGGTCACCGGCAACAGGGTCAGGGACGAAGCGTTGAGCACCAGGAACAGGATCTGCGCGTTGCTCGCGGTGGTGGCGCTGGGGTTGAGCTCTTGCAGGGCGCGCATGGCCTTGAGGCCGATGGGCGTGGCGGCATTGTCCAGGCCCAGGCCGTTGGCGGCGAAGTTCAGGGTGATCAGGCCCAGGGCCGGATGACCCGGCGGCACTTCCGGCATCAGGCGCTTGAACAGTGGGCCGAGGACCTTGGCCAGCCACTCGACGATGCCGGCCTTCTCGGCGATCCGCAGGAAGCCCAGCCACAGGGTCAGGGTACCGAACAGCAACACCATGACCTCCACCGACAGCTTGGCCATGGCGAAGATGCTTTCCACCATGGCGGCGAAGATCCCGGCGTTGCCCCCCACCAGCCACTGCGCCAGGGCGGAAACGGTTGCAACGATAAAGAAGCCAAGCCACAGGCCATTGAGCATCGGTCATATCCCTCGGAAGATGCGGCGAATGATAGCGGGGGCTGCAGAAACGACAAACCCCGGATCGACCGGGGTTTGTCTGTTGCGCGGGCCCACCGGGTTGGTGGGCGGGCGTCAGGGGTCTCAGCCCTTGGAGATCTCGCCGGCTGGCAGCTTCTCCTTGCTGCGCCAGTGCGGCAGGGAGTTCCAGTAGCGCTGGCCCTTGGCCTCGTCGTACATGCCTTCCCAACGAGCGATCACCAGCACCGCCAGGGCGTTGCCGATCACGTTCAGGGCGGTACGCGCCATGTCCATCACACGGTCGACACCGGCGATGAAGGCCAGGCCTTCCAGCGGGATGCCGACGCTGCCCAGGGTGGCCAGCAGGACCACGAAGGACACGCCCGGAACCCCGGCGATGCCCTTGGAGGTGACCATCAGGGTCAGGACCAGCAGCAGCTGCTGGCTGATGGACAGGTCGATGCCGTACAGCTGGGCGATGAAGATCGCCGCAATGCTCTGGTACAGGGTCGAACCGTCGAGGTTGAAGGAGTAGCCGGTAGGCACCACGAAGCTGCAGATCGCCTTCGGCGCGCCGTAGGCTTCCATCTTCTCGATCACTCGCGGCAGCACGGTTTCTGAGCTGGCGGTGGAGTAGGCGAGCACCAGCTCATCCTTGAAGATGCGCATCAGCTTGATCACCGAGAAGCCG
Source organism: Pseudomonas sp. KCJK8993 (assembly GCF_046230915.1). Classification (NCBI taxonomy): domain Bacteria; kingdom Pseudomonadati; phylum Pseudomonadota; class Gammaproteobacteria; order Pseudomonadales; family Pseudomonadaceae; genus Pseudomonas; species Pseudomonas sp. KCJK8993. The sequence goes on along the minus strand of NZ_JBJJLO010000005.1, from coordinate 81,176 downwards.
AACAGGCGTGCGATCAGGCCCAGGACCACGAAGGCGAAGAAGGCGATGGCCACGTAGACCAGGATCACCAGCTTGGCCAGCGGCAGCAGCGAGGCGAAACCGAAGTTGGCGACGGTCACCGCGATCAGTGCGAATACGCCGATGGGGGCGTAGTTCATGATCATGTGGGTGACTTTGAACATGGTTTCCGAAACGCCCTGGAACATCTTCACCAAGGGCTCGCGCAGGTCGGCCTGCAGGCTCGACAGGCCCAGGCCGAACAGCACCGAGAAGAAGATGATCGGCAGCATCTCGCCACGGGCCATGGCCGCGAAGATGTTCGACGGAATCAGGTTGAGGATGGTCTCGATGAAGGCGTGTTCATGCTGCACTTCGGCCGCGGTGGCCTGGTACTTGGAGATGTCCACGGTGCCCAGGGTGCTCATGTCGATGCCTGCGCCCGGATGGAACAGGTTGGCCAGCAGCAGGCCGACGACGATGGCGACGGTGGTCACGATCTCGAAGTAGATGATGGTCTTGAGGCCGATGCGGCCCAGTTTCTTGGCGTCGCCGACACCGGCGATGCCGACCACCAGCGAGGAGATGACGATCGGGATCACGATCATCTTGATCAAGCGGATAAAGATATCGCCCGCAGGTTGCAGGACGTTGCTAATCCACCAGGCCTTTTCAGCGCTGAAATGATTGAGCAGTGCGCCGATCGCAATACCCAGGACCAGACCGATGAGGATCTGCCAGGCGAGGCTTATTTTGGCCTTCTTCATATCATTACCCTTACTTAAGTTGGTCTCGGGCAGATGCGCGAACTGCAACGCTCAATGGCGGAAAAGTCTGTGCATCGGCCCCCGTATAAGGTCATCCCGAGCGAGCAATGACGACTCTGCGCGGGCGAAAAAAGGCGCAACTATTCCGATGCAAGGGGGGCGCGTCTAATGCCGTAAACGCCTACCCTATGCCGAATCGGCATGAGTTTTTCGAAACAAAATGAGCGTCCCAACCGGTTCGAATACGACATTTCGGCAGGCCAGAATGCCGTGAAACGGCCATTTCAGGCGGTGTCCGGGCTTGTCGGAAGGGTCAGGAAAGGTCTAAAAAAATTTAGGAATCTTCTGTTTCGGGTGCCCTCGAGCCTTCCGGATTTTCCGGAAAGTTTCTCGATATACGGTCGCAGAGAAACACCAGGTAACGTTTGACCGGCGTCAAAGGAAGATTTTTCAGTTCGCACTGTGGGTTTTCTTGCCAAGGGCTCTAGCTCGGGTCTTTTTTTCGTTCAAGCACGCCGCAAGCTCGTCAGGTCGATGCCGACCCGGGAGCTTGCGCCGCCGCTTTTTCCTGACCCGGCCCCTGCGGAGGCACTCCCTGTACCCCTAGGTCACTCCGATCTCCAGTGGATCAGAACGTCCCGGCCCCCTGGTCATGCACAAGCCCTCCTCGGGTCGTGCAACAGCCGAAAGCGCACCTGGCCCTTTCGTCTATTCGACTGACCCGGACTCAATACCAGTTCGGGTCCTTTCTCAGCTGCTCTTTAAGCAATTCCTGCATACCGGGCTCGGGCTTGCCGAGAAACCGGTAGTTGGCATGCCGGGTGGGCGACTTGTCGGCGGGCAGCCCCGCAGGCACTTCCACCAGCAAGGCGTAGGCATGCTTTTTATCGAAACCGAAGGCCACGATCAGGCGCTGGTTGCGGCAACTCTGGGCGGTTTCGCACAGGGGGCCCACCAGGTACTTGTCGCCATCCTCCTGCACTGCATTCATTTGCTCGGCCTCGCCCGACAGGTTCATCACCCACTCGGGGAGGCGCTCTTCCTTTTGCACGACGTCTTGCCAGGTCTTACGGAACTGTGGATCCGAGTTCAGCAGTTGGTTGGCGCGTGCCTGGCCGTCGTTGGCTGCGCTCGCCAGGGTACTGGCGCCCAGCAGCACGACAGCGGCCAGGGTCTTGTAGGAGAACCCCATGGTCAGCCCCGGCCGCGACGGCCAAAGAAGAACGAAGCGATGAACATCACCAGGAACACCACGAAGAGGATCTTGGCGATCCCGGTGGCAGTACCCGCAATACCACCGAACCCCAGAACGGCAGCGACGATGGCGATGATCAGGAATGTGATTGCCCAACTCAGCATGATGATTCTCCTTACTTTTCTCTATTGGAAACGCTACCTGCATGGCAGTCGACGCCGCCGCAGGGCAGGCACCACCGTGGTGCCCAGGCCGTCTAGAACACCCAACGCTCGTCGCGGGACAACTCGAGCACCGGCTGCGCCTGGTCGACGGTCATCAGGTGTGCAAGGGGGGCTTCGGCGAACGGGCTGTTCACCGGGGCGAAATGGGTCTGGGCCATATGCTGGACCACCACACGGGGAGCCTGCGCTTCGCTGTCTTGCCAGCGCTGCAATTGCTGCCCGGCAATCAGGGTGACCAGCAGGGCAAGGCTGGCGAACAGGCCTTGTTGCAAGTGCCGCGGCGCGATACGCATTTGGGCGAGACGTTGGCGATTCATCCTGAAATACCTCCCACAGCGGTTGAGATGTTGTTATGCGACTTGGGAGAGGTATTGCAGGCGGCATGCCAGCTTTGTGACAAATGAAAATACCAATAAAATCATATAGTTATTAATATTCATCGAAACCTGATGAGACGCATCCTGCACGATGCCCGCTTGCCGGGCCGTGCGAAATGCACGATCTACTCGTGCAGAATCGAATACCTTCCAGCTTGCGATGGGAACTTTGCCGAATGGCGAGCGGCCTGATACAGACCGATATCTGAGCGGTACCGCCCCATTATTGAAAACATCATTTGTTTCAGTGGGTTAGCTATTCGTCTCGCAGAGATCTAACCTGCAAGCCACAGAATGGATCAGAATCAACCTTGCAACTTGCCCGATTTTTCCGGGACTAAATAAAGATCGTTCATTTAAGGAGCCTGGGAAAAATGGAGTCAGCGCCGGAAAATCAAGGCCGCATCCTGTTGGTGGATGATGAATCCGCCATCCTTCGCACCTTTCGTTATTGCCTGGAGGATGAGGGTTATACCGTCGCCACCGCCAACAGCGCGGCCCAGGCGGATGCCTTGTTGCAACGCCAGGTGTTCGACCTGTGCTTCCTCGACTTGCGCCTGGGCGAAGACAACGGTCTCGACGTCCTGGCCCAGATGCGCATCCAGGCTCCCTGGATGCGGGTGGTGATCGTCACCGCCCACTCCGCCGTGGATACCGCGGTGGACGCGATCCAGGCCGGCGCGGCCGACTACCTGGTCAAGCCCTGCAGCCCCGATCAATTGCGCCTGGCCACCGCCAAGCAGCTGGAGGTGCGCCAGCTCTCGGCGCGCCTGGAAGCCCTGGAAGGCGAAGTGCGTAAATCCAGCGATGGCCTGGACTCCCACAGCCCCGCCATGAAGGTGGTGCTGGAAACCGCTCGCCAGGTGGCCAGCACCGACGCCAATATCCTCATCCTCGGCGAGTCCGGCACCGGCAAGGGCGAGCTGGCCCGGGCCATCCATGGCTGGAGCAAGCGCGCGAAGAAATCCTGCGTAACCATCAACTGCCCGTCGCTGACCGCCGAACTGATGGAAAGCGAGCTGTTCGGCCACAGCCGGGGGGCTTTCACCGGCGCCAGCGAAAGTACCCTGGGCCGGGTCAACCAGGCCGACGGCGGAACCCTGTTCCTCGACGAGATCGGCGACTTCCCGCTGACCCTGCAACCCAAGCTGCTGCGCTTCATCCAGGACAAGGAATACGAGCGCGTCGGCGATCCGGTGACCCGTCGGGCCGACGTACGCATCCTCGCCGCCACCAACCTCAACCTGGAAGACATGGTGCGCGACGGGCGCTTTCGCGAAGACCTGCTGTACCGCCTGAACGTCATCACCTTGCACCTGCCGCCGTTGCGCGAACGCAGCGAGGACATCCTGACCCTGGCCGATCGTTTCCTTGCACGCTTCGTCAAGGAATACTCGCGGCCGGCCCGCGGCTTCAGCGACGAGGCCCGGGAAGCGCTGCTCAACTACCGCTGGCCGGGCAATATCCGTGAACTGCGCAACGTGGTGGAACGCGCGAGCATCATCTGCCCCCAGGAGCGGGTGGAAATCAGCCACCTGGGCATGGCCGAGCAGCCCACCAACAACGCCCCGCGGATCGGCGCCGCGCTGAGCCTGGATGAACTGGAGAAGGCCCACATCGGCGCGGTACTGGCCACCAGCGACACCCTGGACCAGGCCGCCAAGACCCTGGGCATCGATGCTTCGACGCTGTATCGCAAACGCAAGCAGTACAACCTGTGAACGGGACCCCATGAAGCTCGCGATAAAACTGCGGACCCGGCTGTTTCTCAGCATCTCCGCCCTGATCACCGTGGCCCTGCTCGGCCTGGTGCTGGGGCTGGTCAGCGTGATGCAGATGGCCAGTACCCAGGAATCGCTGATCCGCAACAACTTCATCACCCTGGACCTGGGGCTCAAGCTGCGCCAGACCCTCGGCGACCAGCTGATCCTCATGCTCGGCAACAAGCCCGATCCGGCGGCTCTGCAAGCCTCCCGGCAGCACTACCTGGAATTGCTCGACCAGGGCATCGCCCATGAACAGCAACAAAAGGGACAGAGTGGCTTCCAGCAGGCGCGCCGCGACTACGTCAGCTTCTTCGAGGCTTTCGAGCACAGCACCTCCAGCCTGAGTAACAACGACGAGTTGACCGAACGCTTCAATACCTTGCGCGGTGGCTTGATCAACGAACACAAGCGCGCCCTGGACAACATCAGCGAAGTGGAGCACCAGACCCGTGGCCGGGCGCTGCTGGTGGCCGGCCTGCTGGGGCTGGTGGGCCTGGCGGTGCTGATCATCGGCTTCATTACCGCCCACTCCATCGCCCGGCGCTTCGGCGGTCCGATCGAGGCCCTGGCCAAGGCGGCGGACAAGATCAGCCAGGGCAATTTCGACGTCACCCTGCCAATCTCCGGGCCGGCGGAAATGAACCTGCTGGCGCGGCGCTTCGGGATCATGGCCGAAGTCCTGCGCCAGCATCAGGCCACCAATGTCGATGAACTGCTGGCCGGCCAGCAACGCCTGCAGGCGGTACTCGATAGCATCGACGACGGTTTGCTGATGATCGACCGCCAGGGCCGGCTGGAGCACCTCAACCCGGTGGCCCAGCGCCAGCTCGGCTGGGACCAGGAGCGCCTTGGCCAAGGCTTGGGAAGCGCCTTGCAACGCCCGGAGCTGGACGAGCAGCTACAGCTGGTGCTGCGCGGCGGCAACCTGGAACGGGCGCCGGAGGACCTGGATATCGAGGTCGACGGCGAAGCACGCCTGCTGACCTACAGCCTGACTCCGGTGTGCCATACCCAGGGGCATATCCTCGGAGCGGTGATGGTGCTGCACGATGTCACCGAGCAGCGGGCCTTCGAGCGCGTGCGCAGCGAGTTCGTGCTGCGCGCCTCCCACGAGCTGCGCACCCCGGTCACCGGCATGCACATGGCCTTCGGACTGCTCCAGGAGCGCCTGCACTTTGCCGAGGAGTCCCGGGAAACCGACCTGCTCAATACCGTCAACGAAGAAATGCAGCGCTTGATGCAACTGATCAACGACCTGTTGAACTTCTCCCGCTACCAGAACGGCCTGCAAAAACTGACCCTCGCGCCCTGCTCCCTGGACGAGTTGCTGGAGCAGACCCAGTGGCGCTTCAGCGAGCAGGCACAACAACAGGATATAGCGCTGCTGCTGGAGATCCAGGCACCGCTGCCGCGCCTGCATGCCGACCGCCCGCAACTGGAACGGGTCCTGGACAACCTGGTGGGCAACGCCTTGCGCCACACCGCCAGCGGCGGGCAGATCCGCCTGCAGGCCCGGCGCCACGGCGAACGGGTGATCATCAGCGTCGAGGACAACGGCGAAGGCATCGCCTATGGCCAGCAGGGGCGGATCTTCGAACCTTTCGTCCAGGTGGGGCGCAAGAAGGGCGGCGCCGGCCTGGGGCTGGCGTTGTGCAAGGAAATCGTCCAGCTCCATGGCGGGCGCATGGGCGTTTACTCACGGCCCGGGCAGGGCACCCAGTTCTACCTGGCGCTGCCGCTCTAGGGCTCAGGCTTCATCGTCCAGGCGCCTGGCCACCAGGCGTCGGCCACGGGTGATCAACTCGGTGAACTGCAAGGCGCTCAGGGCATGGGCGAACAGCCAGCCCTGGCCGAAGCTCACGCCTTCGCTGCTCAGCAGCACGGCCTGCTCCTCGCACTCGATGCCTTCGGCGATCACCTTGAGTTTCAAGGCATGGGCCATGCGGATGATGTGCGGCGCCACACCGCTGCTGGCGGCGTCGTGGCCAAGGGCGTCGACGAACGCCTTGTCGATCTTCAGGCAATCCACCGGCAGGTTCTGCAGGTAGGCCAGGCTGCAGTATCCCGTGCCAAAGTCATCGATCAGCACCTTGTGCCCGACATCCCGCAGGGCTTGCAGGTTGTTGCGCGCCACCACCACGTCGATCAACCCACGCTCGGTCACCTCGAAGGCGATCTGCCGCGCCGCGACCCGGTGCAGCGCCAGCAGCCTGGCCATGACCCGGCCGACACGCGGCACCATCACGTCACAGGCCGCCAGGTTGACCGAGATATACAGCTGCGGATTGGCCCGCAGCACATGCCCCAGTTGCTCCAGCAGGCGTTGCAGGACGAAATCGGTGATCTGGCGGATCTGCCCGGTGTTTTCCGCCAAGGGGATGAACAGGTCGGGGCTGGTCAAGGTGCCGTCCGGACGCCGCCAGCGCAGCAGCGCCTCGGCCCCCACGCACAACCGGCTGTTCAGGTCGAAGATCGGTTGGTACAGCACCTGCAGCTCGCCACGGTGCAAGGCCCCCTGCAATTCGGCCCCCAGGGACTGGCGCTGGCGCGCCAACTGATACACCAGGGCACCGATGAACAGCGCCAGCAGCAGGCTGGTCGGCAGCAGCCACCACCAGCCATCGAGCAACTCGGCCTGCATGCTGGCCCGTGGCGTGATCAGCACCAGTTGGTATTCGGGATTACGGGTCGGCATGCGGTACACCAACAAGTCGCGGGTCACCTGCAACGGCCGGCTGCGATCGTCCTGCCAGGGTTGCGCCGGCGGCCAGGAACGGGCCTGGCCCAGTACCGGTATGGCCCGGGCACCGTGGTCGACCACCACCATCAGGCTACCGCCGGGCGGCAGGTCGACCACGTCGGTCAGGTGTCCGCGTGAGGTGGCGACGCGGAAATTGCCCCGGCCGAGCATCAGCGCCGCCAGGTTTTCGTTGGGCTGGGCGGAGGTATTGAGCCAGTAGCTGTAGGTGGGTCCGCGGATGTCCGCCGGCCGGGGAGAAGTCGCAAGGTTCTGCCGCGGCCAATTGGAGCAGGTCTGGTCGGCATCCATGTAGGCCGCCTCGTAGATGAAGCGATAGTTGAAGCTGACCTGTTGCAGCACGGCAGTCATGTCCGCGCTGCACCCACGCAGCGGCTGCGCTTCCAGGGTGTCCAGGCCCTCGCGCAGTTGCCTGAAGAGCTGCTCCAGGCGCTCCAGGAACCGCCGGCCCTGGGCGTTCATCTGCTCGCTTTCGCGCTGCTGGACCTCGTGCATGGCCACCCCGATGCTGCACAGCATCAGCACCGCCGCGCTCAGGACAGCCGCCAGCATCGCCAGCAACCAGGGGCGATAAAACCAGGTGCGCGGGGTCTCGCGGGCGGCCGGCATCATGGAAGATCCGAAGGATTACCAATGAGTTATAGCAACTGATTGGGCCATCGGCGCGGACCGTCCGGCGGCGTCATTATTTTGTCTGGTTGAGGACCTGCAGGATCGCCGCGCTCTCGGCGTCCGGGGTGCCATCGAAACGACCTGGCCGGTAGTGCATCTGGAAGGCCGCCAGGACATGCCGGGTGGCCATGTCCAACTCGCCGGTCTGCGGGGTGGCATAGCCCAGCCGCGCCAACTGTTGCTGGAACCAACCGATGCTCGGCAGGTTGACCGCATAGAACGCTTGCTGGCGTGCCACGGCCTGGGCATCGGGCCACAGGCCCAGGCCAGCTTCGGCCAGGCGCTTCCAGGGGAACAGCGGGCCCGGGTCGAGCTTGCGTAGCGGCGCGATGTCGCTGTGGCCGATGATGTGCCGCGGGGAAATATTGTTGCGCTTGCTGATGTCCTTGAGCAGCACGATCAGGTTCTGGATCTGCGCTTCGCTGTAGGGGTACCACAGGCGCCCATTGGGGCCATCGCGAAAACCCGGGTTGACGATCTCGATGCCGATGGAGCTGGAGTTGAGCCAGGTCCGGCCTTGCCACTGACTCTCACCGGCATGCCAGGCGCGGTATTGCTCGTCCACCAGCTTGTAGATGGTGGCGGACTTGTCGTCGCCGATCAGGTAGTGGCTGCTGACCTGCCCGTGGGTCAGCAGGGCCAGGGAGCGCTCCATGGATGCCGAGGTGTAGTGGACGATGATGAACTGGGCACGCTGGTCGTAATTGACCGAGGGGTGGCTGGTGTCGATACGCGGGCCGCTGGCGCAGCCGGCGAGCATCAACAGGAAGCAGAAGGCAAGGACAGGGACTTTCATGGGAGCAATACGCTTGGGACATTAATGCAACAGTGTAACGTACTGCTCCCCAGATCATGGGCAAAACTGCGCAGGCAAGTGGCGCCTTAGCCGGCCTCGACCCGGTTGCGACCGGCATCCTTGGCCCGGTACAGCGCCTGATCGGCTCTTTTGATCACCAGTTCGCTGCGATCTCCCGCCTTGAAGGCGCTCAAGCCGATGGAAACCGTGACCGTCACCGGCTCGCCCTTGAAGTGAAACGGGCAGGCCTCGATCGCCGCCCGCAGGGTTTCCACCAAACGCGTTCCCACTGCCCATGGGGTGTCGGGCATCAGCAGGACGAACTCCTCGCCGCCGAAGCGGGCGATGAAGTCGGTGCCACGCAGGCGCTTGCGCAGCACATTGGCGATGATCTTGAGCACTTTGTCACCCGCCAAGTGGCCATAGCTGTCGTTGATCCGCTTGAAGTGATCCAGGTCGAGCATTGCCAGCAACAGGCTGTTGCCGTGGCGTTGCCATTGGCCGACCTCATGTTCCAGGCGCTCGCTCCAGGCCGCACGGTTGGGCAGGCCGGTGAGCGGATCGACCAGGGCCTTCTGCCGCTGCTCTTCCAGGTGCTCGCGATAACCCTGGGCTTCCTGTTCCATGCTCGACACCCGTGCCGCCAGGCTTTGCAGGCGGGTGGCCATGTCCTTCTCGCGCTGGTCGCGTTGCTTCTGGTGCTGGTCCATGGTGCCCAGCAGGCCTTCGAGATGGCTTTCCAGGACCTGCTTGAGGTCATCCAGGTCGGCCGCTTCCTGCATGCTGCTTTGCAGGCCGTCGACTTGCTCGCGGATCTGCGAGTCCATGGCACGCGCCGCCGAACTGATGTCGGCATGCCCGTCGCTGGCAGCCTGCAGGTTGCTCTGGAAGGCCTCCAGGCGCTCGTTGAGCTGCTTGAGGTAATCCTCGAACTCATGCTGGCCGGAGTCGGTGATGGCCAGCATCAAGACCGCCAGATCATCGAGGATCGGCAGCAGTTCATACCAGTTCAGCCCATGCTGCAGGCGGTCACGCATGGCCTCGGCCTGGGGGCGGTGCCGCTCCGGCAGGCTCAGGTCATCGAGCAGGCCCAGCAGGGTGTGCTCGATGTGCTTGGCCACCGAGCTGTAGGACGGCTCGGGGGAGTCCGGCAGGGCATAGAGTACGTCCTGCTCTGGCTGCTCGGGATCGATGGCCGCCAGGGCCTCGGCCATGGCCACCGGCAACGGCAGGCTGTCGAGCAACGCCGCTGCGGGAATGGGCAACAGCTCATCGGGATTGCTGGTCTCAAGTGTGCTGGCGGCCTGGGCCTCGGCTAACGGCTCAGGCGCCCTCTCGATTGAGGGTGCCACGGGTGCTGCATCCGCTTCAGGTTCTTGGGCCTGGGGTTCCACTGCTTGTTGTGGTGCGGCATCTTCCCGAACCAGGACCGGCGGCACAAAGGCCGCCACCGCAGGCTGGGCCGCAACCTCGGCGTCAGTGTCGGCAACTGGCTCTGGCTTGGACTCGACACTCGCGACAGGCTCGAAGGCAGGCTCGGGCAGGACATGCCCCGGCGCCGGTTCCGCCGCTGCAACGGCGGGGACCTGGGTAGCGGCACCGGTTGCGGGGGCAGCAGAAGTGGGTGTGGGAGCAGGCGTTGGCTCATGCTCCGGCGCCATGTCATCCGCAGTGTCTTGTGGCTGGAGTGTCTGCTCCGGCGCTGGAGCGGACACCGGCGGCGCACCGGCTTCGCTCGCAGGTGCAGCTTCTGCGCTGGCATCTCGCGTTCCGAACAAGCGTTGCAGCAGGCTCGGACGCCCCGGTTCCACCGGGTTTTCCAGCTGGCTCAGGGCCTTGCCCTGCAGGGCGCTCAGCTCGCCGAGCAGTAGTGGGATCTCCCGCGCTTGGCCGACCCGGCCATCCAATTGCTTGGCGAAGGCCTTGAGCGGACGACTGACCTCACGGGGCAGGGGCAAGGTCTGCAACTGGGCGACCAGGGCCGTCAGGGCGCTGCTCATCTGGTCGATGCGGGTCTCCCGGCGCTGCTCGGAATCCAGCACGGCCTTTTCCAGGCGCGGAATCAAGGCCGCGAGGCCGGCGTCCATATCATCGGTGCGCACGACCTCGCGCATTTCCTTCATGCACTGGTCGACCGCGCGGTCGGTGCCTTCAGCCGCCAGGGTGCTGCGCACCAGGCCACGGCGCAGCAAGTCGAGGCGGGCAGCCCAACGACGCTCGAGCTTTTCCTGTTGCTCGATGCTCTTGAGGTATTTTTCTTTCCAGCGTTGGGCGTCGTCGCTCATTCATCGGTTCCGCGAGGGGCAGGACTCAACGCGGGCAATGCATCAGCCGTGAGCGAACCCGGCAGACGAATCTCTACCGCGACCGGCAGGTGATCGGAAATGGGTTGGGCCAGGACTTCGACACGCTCCAGCGCCAGGCCGGGGCTGAGCAGGATGTGGTCCAGGCAGCGTTGCGGACGCCAGCTAGGGAAGGTCGCCTGCAATTGCGGCGCCAGCAGGCCGAGGTCACGCAGGGGAGAATGCTCCAGCAGGTCGCTGGCGTGGGTATTCATGTCCCCCATCAGCACCTGGTACTTGTAGCCACCGATCAACTCGCGGATATATGCCAGTTGCCGGGTCCTGGCCCGGGCGCCGAGCGCCAGGTGCATCATCACCACCACCAGCGCTTCCGGACCTTCGCCAAAACGCAGGAGGATCGCACCGCGACCCTTGGGGCCTGGCAGGGGGTGGTCTTCGATGGCCCAGGGACGCATGCGGCTGAGTACACCGTTACTGTGCTGGGCCAGGCGTCCGAGGTTGCGATTGAGTTGTTGGTACCAGTAGGGGAAGGCACCCAGCTGGGCCAGGTGCTCCACCTGGTTGACGTAGCCCGAACGCAGGCTGCCGCCATCGACCTCCTGCAGGGCCACCAGGTCGAAATCCGCCAGCAGGCTGCCGATCTTCTGCAGGTTGTCCGCCCGGCCGTTGTGGGGCAGCAGGTGCTGCCAGCCGCGGGTGAGGTAATGCCGATAGCGTTCGGTACTGATGCCGACCTGGATGTTGAAACTGAGTAAGCGCAGGCGGCTGTCAGCCGGCAAGCCGGTCGACGCCAAATGGTGTTCGTTGACCTGCGGATCATGCAGGCCAACGATGCGTTCCGAGCCCCAGCGCGGCATGGCGGCGGCGCTTACTTGGCTGCGCGCTCTTTGGCGATCAGCTGGTCGGCCACGCTCAGCGCGCCTTCAGGACCACCGGAGGTACCCAGGTCGAAGCGATACTTGCCGTTGACCACCATGGTCGGTACGCCGCTGATCTGGTAGGCCTGGGCCTTCTTCTTGGCGTCCTCGACCTTGCCCTTCACGGCGAAGGAGTTGTAGGTGCTGAGGAACTTGTCCTTGTCGACGCCTTCGCCAGCCAGGAAGTCGGCCATTTCTTCAGGAGTCGCGAGTTTCTTGCCACCGTGGATGGCCTCGAAAACGGCCTTGTGCACCTTGTGCTCGACACCCATGGCTTCCAGGGTGATGAACAGCTGGCCGTGAACGTTCCAGATGCCGCCGAACATGGCCGGGATCCGCACGAAGTTGACGTCGGCCGGAAGCTTCTCGACCCATGGGTTGATGGTGGGTTCGAAGGCGTAGCAGTGTGGGCAGCCGTACCAGAACAGTTCCACCACTTCGATCTTGCCAGGCACGGCAACCGGAACGGCGCTGCTCAACTCGACATATTGTTTACCGGCTTCAAGCGGCTCGGCGGCTTGAGCGGTCACGCCAAACAGGCTGGCGGTAACGAGAGCGGCGCTGAGGATCAGATTACGCATGCTTTACTCCTGGACGATTTAGGCGCCTCGCGCGACCTGATTTCAGACAGATCATGGCGGGCTTGAGTTCGCTAGTGTAGCGGCTGGCGCCATAAAAAAGGGCGGCCTGAGCCACCCTTTATGCTTGCACCGTCAGATTAATCGATCATTAACCTTGCCGTGGCCATGCACCTGCCGGCCACTGATCGCAGCGGCCTCAGTGCAGGCCCTGAATATAGCTGGACACGGCTTCGATGTCCTTGTTGCTCAGCTTGCTGGCAATGCTGCGCATGACCATGGTGTCGCCGTCGTTGGTACGGACGCCTTCGCGGAAGTCGGTCAGCTGCTTGGCTACGTATTGAGCGTGCTGGCCGCCCAGGTGCGGGAAGCCGGCGGCTGCGTTACCCACGCCGTTCGGCGAGTGGCAACCGGTGCAGGCAGGCATGCCCTGGTCCAGCTTGCCGCCGCGGAACAGCTCTTCGCCACGGGCCACGACCTTGGGATCGGCGGCGCCGACGCTGCCTTTCTGGCTGGCGAAGTAGGCGGCGATGTCGGCCAGGTCCTGATCGCTCAGGTTGGTCAGCAAGCCGGTCATTTCCAGTACTTGCCGCTTGCCGGACTTGATATCGTGCAGCTGCTTGTCCAGGTACTTTTCCCCCTGACCCGCCAGCTTGGGAAAGTTTGGCGCCATGCTGTTCCCATCAGGGCCGTGGCATGCGCCACAGACTGCGGCTTTCGCCTGACCGGCAGCAGCGTCGCCTGCGGCATGGGCAACACCGGTGATGCCCAGGGTCAACAGCAGACTCACGAGTAATTTGTTCATCAGCTAATCCAACTACGGCTAAGGGTTAAGAGTTATGGACCGGGATCACTCGCTCATCCAGTGGATGATGGCTCGGTAATCCTCGGCACTGCAGTCCATGCACAAACCACGCGGCGGCATCGCCTTGAAACCCTGGGTCACGTGTTGCACCAGCGTCTCCATACCTTGCGCCAGCCTCGGCGCCCAAGCTTCCTGGTCGCCCTTGCGGGGCGCCGTGGGTAGTTGGCCGGAATGACATGCCCCACAAACACGGTTGTACACAGCTTCCGGATCCTGTGTAGCCTGCGCGCTGTAAAGCGGCATCAAGAGACCGGTAGCCAGCAGCCATTTCGTCATAAAACGACCTTTTCAGGGTTGAGAGCGTGCTGCGTTCTAATGCGCATACAAGGTTTATCGCTCTCGTGAGCTTCATCCTACGCTGGGACAAAGCGCACACAAAATCTGCGGCATTATATACTGGCGTTACTGAAACGGAAACGACACCGCTCGCCGCACCCATCCCCGGCATCGCCCCTATTCGGAAATCCCATGCAACTGAAGAACCCCATCCTCGGTCTGTGCCAACAGGCCACTTTCATGCTCAGCGCCGCCAAGGTCGACCAATGTCCCGATGACGCCGGCTTCGAAGTGGCCTTCGCCGGGCGCTCCAACGCCGGCAAGTCCAGCGCCCTGAACACCCTGACCCACGCCAGCCTGGCACGCACCTCGAAGACCCCGGGCCGCACTCAATTGTTGAACTTTTTCAAGCTAGACGACGATCGCCGCTTGGTCGACCTGCCGGGCTACGGCTACGCCAAGGTACCGATCCCGCTCAAGCAGCACTGGCAGCGCCACCTCGAGGCCTACCTGGGCAGCCGCGAGAGCCTCAAGGGGCTGATCCTGATGATGGATATCCGTCATCCAATGACCGACTTCGACACCCTGATGCTGGATTGGGCCGTGGCCAGCGGCATGCCGATGCATATCCTGCTGACCAAGGCCGACAAGCTGACCTATGGCGCGGGCAAGAACACCCTGCTCAAGGTCCAGTCGCAGATCCGCAAGGGCTGGGGCGACGCCATCACCATCCAGCTGTTCTCCGCACCCAAGCGCATGGGCCTGGAAGAGGCCTACACCGTGCTGGCGGGCTGGCTGGAATTGGCCGACAAAGGCGCCGAGATCGAGGCCTGAGAGAGATAAAAATTGTCTGCGCGGTGATCAGGCAAGGCAAAAAGCGGCGGGAAAGCGGAGTTTAGGGGCCTAAATGAGCATTTCCCGCCGCTTTTTAACGCAGCATGGTCGCCACCCAGGCAATTTTCAGGCAAAAAAAACCCCGGACTTCATATGGGGAGGGGGAAGTTCGGGGTTCAAGTTCTAGACCGCTAGGGCGGGGTCCAGATATCTGCCAACACTTAACACAACATAGGAGCATTGAAGGGCTTCACCAGCCATTCAGTAACTCTGAGTGGGCGTTTCCCGGTTTAGTTCCAGCCACGAACAAAAACTATTGGCGATAAGTGCTGAAATTTTTCGTGCTAATGGTTCTTCAGGCATGTTTGCCGCGACACTATGCCGCGGCAAAAATCGGTAAAAAGTCCCCTTAATGGGCCTCATCCCAGTTATTTCCCACCCCGACCTCTACCAATAGCGGTACATCCAGGGTCGCGGCGCCACTCATGTAACCGCGAATGTCCTCACGCACCTGGTCCACCAGGTCCTCGCGGACTTCCAGGACCAGTTCGTCGTGCACCTGGAGGATGACCCTGGCATCCAGGCCCGAGGCCTGCAGCCAGTTGTCCACCGCCACCATGGCCTTCTTGATGATGTCCGCGGCGGTGCCTTGCATCGGTGCGTTGATCGCGGTGCGTTCGGCGCCCGCCCGCTCCTGGGGTTTGTTGGAGTTGATCTCCGGCAGATACAGGCGACGACCGAAGATGGTTTCCACGTAGCCCTGGTCGGCCGCCTGGGCGCGGGTGCGGTCCATGTACTCGCGCACCCCCGGATAACGGGCGAAGTAGGTGTCGATATAGGCCTTGGCCTGCTTGGTATCGACGCCGATGTCCTTGCCCAGTTTCTGCGCGCCCATGCCGTAGATCAGGCCGAAGTTGATGGCCTTGGCACTGCGGCGCTGCTCGGAAGTAACGTCCCCGAGCTCGACCTTGAACACTTCCGCGGCCGTGGCGGTGTGCACGTCCTGGTTGTTGCGAAAGGCCTTGAGCAGGCCTTCGTCCTGGGACAGGTGGGCCATGATCCGCAGCTCGATCTGCGAGTAGTCCGCGGCCAGCAGCTTGTACCCGGCCGGAGCGACGAAGGCCTGGCGAATGCGCCGCCCCTCTGCCGTGCGCACCGGGATGTTCTGCAGGTTCGGGTCGCTGGACGACAGGCGCCCGGTGGAAGCCACCGCCTGGTGATAGGAGGTGTGGATCCGCCCGGTACGCGGGTTGATCTGCTCCGGCAGGCGGTCGGTGTAGGTGCTCTTGAGCTTGCTCATGGAGCGGTACTGCATCAGCACCCGGGGGAGCGGGTAGTCGTCCTCGGCCAGCTTGGCCAGGACCTCTTCGGCAGTGGATGGCTGGCCCTTGGCGGTCTTCTTCAGCACCGGCAGGCCCAGCTTGTCGTAGAGGATGCTGCCCAGCTGCTTGGGCGAGCCCAGGTTGAACTCCTCGCCGGCGATCGCGAAGGCCTCACGCTCCAGGGCCACCATCTTGTCGCCCAGCTCGATGCTCTGCACGCCCAGCAGCTTGTCATCCACCAGCGCGCCCTGGCGTTCGATGCGCGCCAGCACCGGCACCAGCGGCATCTCGATATCGGTCAGCACGCTGGCCAGGCTCGGGATGGCGCTGAGTTTCTCGAACAGGGCCTGGTGCAGGCGCAGGGTCACGTCGGCGTCTTCGGCGGCGTAGGGGCCGGCCTGCTCCAGCGGGATCTGGTCGAACGTCAGCTGCTTGGCGCCCTTGCCGGCAATGTCCTGGAAACTCACCGTGGTGTGGTCCAGGTACTTCTGCGCCAGGCTGTCCATGTCATGGCGGGTGGCGGTGGAATTGAGCACATAGGACTCGAGCATGGTATCGAAGGCCACGCCGCGCATGCTGATGCCATTGGCCGGGTCGCCACCGATGGCGCAATTGGCCAGGATGTTCATGTCGAACTTGGCGTGCTGGCCCACCTTGAGCAGCTTCGGGTCTTCCAGCAACGGCTTCAGGGCTAGCAGCACCGCGTCGCGATCCAGCTGCTGCGGTGCATCGAGGTAGCTATGGGCCAGGGGGACATAGGCCGCCTCGCCCGCCTGGACCGCGAAGGACAGGCCCACCAGTTGCGCCTGCTGTGCATCGATGCCGGTGGTCTCGGTGTCGAAGGCGATCAGCTTGGCGCCCTTGAGCTTGTGCAGCCAGGCATCGAAACGCGCCTGGTCGAGGATGGTTTCGTACTGCAGTTCCAGCGGCGCCTGCTCGGTCGCGGGTTGCTCGGCAGCGACCGGAGCCGCAGCCAAATCGAGCTCGACACGCTTGGCATCACGCTGCAGCTCGTCGAGCCAGCTCTTGAATTCCATCAGGCTGTAGAGCTCTGCCAGCTTCTCGCGGTCCGGCTCGCGCAGGTGCAGGTCATCCAGCCCCACCTCCAGCGGTACGTCGACCTTGATAGTGGCCAGCTGGTAGGAAAGGAACGCCATTTCCTTGTGCTCTTCGAGCTTGGCCGGCAAGGTCTTGGCCCCGCGAATCGACAGGGTAGGCACGATATCGAGTTGCTCGTAGAGCTCCTTGAGGCCGCCGTTGACCCCCACCAGCAAGCCCGAGGCGGTCTTCGGGCCGATGCCCGGGACACCAGGAATGTTGTCGGAAGAGTCGCCCATCAGCGCCAGGTAATCGATGATCTGCTCGGGAGCGACACCGAATTTCTCCTTCACGCCCTCCACGTCCATGCTGCTACCGGACATGGTGTTGACCAGGGTAATGTGCCCATCCACCAACTGCGCCATGTCCTTGTCGCCGGTGGAGATGACCACCGGCCGGGACGCCGCCGCGCTGCTGCGGGCCAGGGTGCCGATCACATCGTCGGCCTCCACGCCCTCGACGCACAGCAGCGGGAAGCCCAGGGCGATCACGCTGGCGTGCAGGGGTTCGATCTGCACCCGCATGTCGTCGGGCATGCTCGGGCGGTTGGCCTTGTACTCGGCGTACATTTCATCGCGGAAGGTTCCGCCCTTGGCGTCGAACACCACGGCGAAGGGGCTTTGCGGATATTGTTTGCGCAGGCTCTTGAGCATGTTCAGCACGCCCTTGACCGCGCCGGTCGGCATGCCTTTGGAGGTGGTCAGCGGCGGCAGCGCATGAAAGGCGCGGTACAGGTAGGACGAACCGTCCACCAGGACGAGGGGGGCTTGGCTCATGAGTAGGATCAACCTTTTGGGCGGGTCCGGCGCTAGAATAGCGGGACCGTTGACGACAAAGGGACAAGGTTATCATGCGCACACTAAATCGCTTGCTGCTGGCCGGCTTGATTGCAGTCTCCTCCATGGCAGCGATCGCCGCGCAAGACGCGCCTTCGGCCGACCCGGAAGTCACCATTCGCACGGAAGGCGACAAGACCATCCAGGAATACCGGCAAAATGGCTTCCTGTATGCGATCAAGGTCACGCCAAAAGGTGGCAAGCCCTACTTCCTGGTGCGCGCCGATGGCTCCGACGGCAACTTCATCCGTTCGGACCAGCCGGATATGCTGATCCCTTCGTGGAAAATCTTCGAGTGGTAAGCCACTCCCATTTCAACTCAATGGCGCCGTCTCGATAGCGGCGCCGGTACTGGCAGTTCTCAACCATGTCTGTGTTCACCCCCCTGGCTCGGCCCGAGCTGGAAACCTTTCTCGCCCCGTATGGGCTCGGCCGCCTGCTTGACTTCCAGGGGATTGCCGCTGGTAGCGAAAACACCAACTTCTTCATCAGCCTGGAACAGGGCGAGTTCGTCCTGACCCTGGTCGAGCGCGGCCCGGTCCAGGAAATGCCGTTCTTCATCGAACTGCTGGACGTGCTGCACGAAGCCGACCTGCCGGTGCCCTACGCGCTGCGCACCACCGACGGCATCGCCCTGCGGGAACTGGCGGGCAAGCCGGCGTTGCTGCAACCGCGCCTGGCCGGCAAGCACATCAAGCAGGCCAACGCCCAGCACTGCGTCCAGGTCGGCGAGCTGCTGGGCCACCTGCACGTGGCCACCAAGGACAACATGATCCAGCGCAAGACCGATCGTGGCCTGGACTGGATGCAGGAAGAGGGCGCCAAGCTGCTGCCGCGCCTGGACAGCGCCGCCCAGGACCTGCTGCAACGTGCGCTGCAAGAGATCGTCGAACACCAGGCCAGGATCCTCGCCCTGCCGCGGGCCAACATCCACGCCGACCTGTTCCGCGACAATGCCATGTTCGAAGGCACCCACCTGACCGGCCTGATCGACTTCTACAACGCCTGCTCGGGGCCGATGCTGTATGACGTGGCCATCGCCCTGAACGACTGGTGTTCCGATGCCCAAGGCGTGCTCGACGGCCAGCGCGCCCGGGCCCTGCTCGGTGCCTACGCGACCTTGCGACCATTCACCGCCGCCGAGGCCGAGCTGTGGCCAACCATCCTGCGGGTGGCCTGCGTGCGCTTCTGGCTGTCGCGCCTGATCGCCGCCGAGACCTTCGCCGGCCAGGACGTACTGATCCACGATCCGATGGAGTTCCAGCGCTACCTGGCCCAACGCCAGCAGGTCAGCGTGGCCCTGCCGTTCGCCCTCTGAAACGCATCGCGGGCCAGCCGCCCCTGCCATGAACGAGCAGGAGCGGACTGGCCCGCGAAGGATCAAGCCCGTGCTGGAAACCCGGTTACAACTGCTCCAGGCAGCCGGCCAAGTCGTTGCCTAGTTTCTCCAGCACCTGCTCATAGCCTGTCGCCGAAGCCGGGGTGTAGCCACCCAGGGCATCCAGTTCGGCCAGCTTTACCGGCAGGCCGGCCACCAGGGTTTCCGCCAGCCGCGGACGCAGCGGCGGCTCGCTGAACACACACGTCTTGCCCACCTGCTGCAGGCGCGCGCGCATGGCCGCCACATGCTGGGCCCCCGGCTGCACCTCGGCAGCGACGCTGAACACCCCGGCGTGCTTGAGGCCATAGGCGTCCTCAAAATAGTCGAAGGCTTCATGGAAGACGAAATACGGCTTGCCGGCGATGCCAGCCAGGCGCGCCTTCAAGCGGGTATCCAGGGCGTCCAGGCGCTCGCTGAAAGCCTTCAGGTTGTCCTGGTAGCGCGCGGCGTTGGCCGGATCGGCGGCGCTCAGGTCGGCCGCCATGCGAGTGGCGATCACCCGGGCGTTGACCGGCGACAGCCAGAGATGGGCGTCCAGGGTGCCCGGGCGATGATCGTGGTCATGCTCGTCGGCCTCCTCTGCGTGGGAGTGGCTGTCTTCGGCAAAGCGCCGAAGCTTCATGCCTGGCAGGTCCTGTACCGCCACCGAGGGCAGGCTGCGGCCCTTCAGTACACGCGGCAGGAAGCCTTCCATGTCCGGGCCGATCCAGTACAAGAGATCCACGCTCTGCACCTTGCGCACATCGGATGGGCGCAACGCGTAGTTGTGCGGCGAGGCGCCCGGCGGCAGCAACACCTCGGGAATCGCCACGCCGTCCTGCACGGCCGCGGCGATCAATTGCAGCGGCTTGATGCTGGTCAGCACCCGGACCTCGGCCTGGGCCGAACCGATCGCGAACAAGCTGAAGGTAAAAGCGACAAAAAGACGAAAAAGTCGGGGCACGATGGACACTCGAAGAGGCGATAACGGGTAACATAATAACGTCTCTCACCAACCTCGTCGCCGCTCATGCCTAAAACACCCCTCGCCAGCCGACCACACGACCACTCTCACTGCGTGCACAACGCACTGTCTGAGGCCGATGCCCTGTGCACGCGGCAGGGACTGCGCCTGACCGCCCTGCGCCGGCGGGTGCTGGAGCTGGTCTGGCAAAGCCACAAGCCCCTGGGCGCCTATGACATCCTGGCGGTACTCAGCGAGCAGGATGGCCGCCGCGCCGCGCCGCCGACCGTCTATCGGGCACTGGATTTCCTCCTGGAAAACGGCTTGGTGCACCGCATCGCCTCGCTCAACGCCTTCGTCGGCTGCAACCACCCGGAACACGCGCACCAGGGCCAGTTCCTGATCTGCCGCGAGTGCCACGCGGCCATCGAGCTCGAACAGAAATCCATCAGCGACGCGATCATCGGCAGCGCCCGCGACGTCGGCTTCGTGGTCGAAGGCCAGACCGTGGAAGTGGTCGGGCTCTGCTCGGGCTGCCAGGGGGCTTGATGGGCACTGCATTGATCCGCCTCGAGCAGGTCGGGGTGACCTTTGCCGGGCAGCCAGTGCTGGACAACATCCAGCTCAGCGTCGAACCCGGGCAGATCGTCACCCTGATCGGCCCCAATGGCGCCGGCAAGACCACCCTGGTGCGTGCCGTGCTCGGCCTGCTCAAGCCCGATACCGGCAGCGTCTGGCGCAAGCCCCGGCTGCGGGTGGGCTACATGCCGCAAAAGCTCCATGTCGACCCGACCCTGCCGCTGTCGGTACTGCGCTTCCTGCGCCTGGTGCCCGGGGTGGACCGCGCCCGGGCCCTGGCGGCACTCAAGGAAGTGGGCGCCGAGCAGGTGATCGACAGCCCGGTGCAAAGCATTTCCGGCGGCGAGATGCAGCGCGTGCTGCTGGCCCGGGCGCTGCTGCGCGAGCCCGAGCTGCTGGTCCTCGACGAGCCGGTTCAGGGTGTCGACGTGGCCGGCCAGGCCGAGCTCTACAGCCTGATCACCCGCCTGCGCGACCGCCATGGCTGCGGCGTGTTGATGGTTTCCCACGACCTGCACCTGGTGATGAGCACCACCGACCAGGTGGTCTGCCTCAACCGCCACGTCTGCTGCTCCGGGCACCCCGAGCAGGTCAGCGGCGACCCGGCCTTCGTCGAGCTGTTCGGCAAGAACGCACCGAGCCTGGCGATCTACCACCACCATCATGACCACGCCCACGACCTGCACGGCTCGGTGGTGGTCCAGCCCCATGTGCACGGAGAAAACTGCAAGCATGGCTGATTTCCTGCTGTACGCCCTGCTCGCAGGTTTGTCCCTGGCACTGGTCGCCGGCCCCCTGGGCTCCTTCGTGGTCTGGCGGCGCATGGCCTATTTCGGCGACACCCTGTCCCATGCCGCGCTGCTGGGCGTCGCCCTGGGGTTCCTGCTGGATGTCAGCCCGGCGGTGGCGGTCACCGTCGGCTGCCTGTTGCTGGCGGTGCTGCTGGTCACCCTGCAACAGCGCCAGCCCCTGGCATCCGACACGCTGCTGGGAATTCTTGCACCCAGCACCCTGTCCCTGGGCCTGGTGGTACTAAGCTTCATGCATGAGGTGCGCATCGACCTGATGGCCTACCTGTTCGGCGACCTGCTGGCGATCAGCCCCGGCGACCTGGCGTGGATCCTCGGCGGCAGCGCCGCTGTCCTGTTGCTGCTGGTGGCGCTGTGGCGGCCATTGCTGGCCATCACCGTGCACGAGGAACTGGCCAGGGTCGAAGGCTTGCCCGTGGCCTCGCTGCGCATGACCTTGATGCTGCTGATCGCAGTGGTGATCGCCGTGGCGATGAAGATCGTCGGGGTGCTGCTGATCACCTCCCTGCTGATCATCCCGGCCGCTGCGGCACAGCGGCACGCCCGCTCGCCGGAGCAGATGGCCCTGGGCGCCAGCCTGCTGGGCATTCTGGCCGTGGGCGGCGGGCTGGCGTTGTCCTGGTTCAAGGACACCCCGGCCGGGCCGTCGATCGTGGTCACGGCGGCCGCACTGTTTCTGCTGAGTTTTGTTCTGCCCCGTCGAGGGGTGTAGACTTGCTCGCTTTTTGCGCAATTAGAGAGTCGCAGGAATGAAGCCGTTCGCCTCCCGTTATCTGCTCCTTGTCGCATTTTTCCTGCTGCTGGGAGCCTGCCAAAGCACGCCACCGGCGGCCACCGAGGTCCCCGATGCGCGGGCCACGGCCATCGCACAGCTGCAACAAAGCATCGCCAGCAACGAACTGGCGACCGCCGAGGACCAGCTCGCCGCGATGCAGGGGCAAACGCCGGACGATCAGCAATTGGTGCAGTACCAGCGCCAGTTGGCCGAGGCCTATCTGCAACGCAGCCAGATCGTCCTGCAAAAAGGCGATGTGAATGCCGCGGCCACTGCCTTGAGCCGTGCCCGGGCGCTGATGCCCAAGGCGCCGGCGCTGACCGGTGGGGTCAACAGCGCCATCGCCCACGCCCGCAAAGCCGAGCTGGACAAGGCCGAAGCCGCGCTGAAGGCTGCTGAAGCACGCCCTGCCGCCAAGTTGATCGACCCCTCGGCGCCCAGCAGCACCATCGCCTTGAACGTCACCGACATTCGCAAGCTGCGCCGGCAGCTCGATGCCTTGGCCGCGGATGTGGTGAATTACCAGTGCGATGTGACCATCCAGGTACCGCGCCGCGAAGACTACCCCTGGCTCTCGACCCTGCTGGGCAAGCGGGTGAAGAAGCTCGACCCCGACTTCCAGCAGCAGATCGGCCGGCAGATCGGCCGGCAGATCGTGCGCCATGTGCCGGCGCAAATGGTCCTGACCCCACGCCAGGCGCAATGACCGTGGCCGGCAGCCCGCAGGCTGCCGGCAACCACCTCAGGCCGGGATCGCCCTGGCCCTGGGTTCGCGACTCCATACCCGATGCTGGGCGATAGCGGCGAAGAACGCTTTCAGGGCCTTGGCATCGCCACCGACGATCAAGCCCTCGTCCACCTCCAGCCCAAGACGCTGCAACAACTCACGGGCTTCGCCGTGCAAGGCGATGGCCTTCAGGTGCCGATAAGCCTCGAGCAGGTAGTGCAGGGCGACCCCATCGCCGGCCAGGGCCTTGATCGACTGGGCGCCACCCGGCACGAACACGGCGTCAAACGTCACCGACGGCAAACCCTCCATCGACGCATCCACTGCCAGTGGCTTGCCTTGGGCAGTCGTCACCGCGGCCGAAGTCGGCCCCAGCAGCTTGGCGTGGGCGCCTTCGGCCTTGAGCGCCTTTTGCAGCGCAGCGATTGCCGCGCCGTCGACACCATTGGCCACCAGCACCGCGACCTTGCGAGTCTTGATGTCTCCGGATAACAAATTGGCCTGGCTCAGGGCCGGCGAGCGCGACAGCGACATCTTGCGCTCGGCCACCGTGCCCTTGGTCGGGGCCGGCAGGCCGAGGTTCTCGGCCACCCGCTTGGCCAGCTGCAAATCGATGTTGGCCAGGATCTGCTGCACCTGCCGCTCGCGAATCTGCGGCCGGTCGACCTTGCCCAGCTCGAAGCTGTAGGCGGCGATGATGTGTTCCTGCTCATGCTTGCTCATGCTGTTGTAGAACAGCCGCGCCTGGGAAAAGTGATCGCTGAACGACTCACTGCGCTGGCGGATCTTGTGCGCATCGATACGTTCGTTGTAGCTCTCGAAACCGCCGTTTTCCGGCGCCGGCGGGGTCTCCCTGGGCCAGCCGCCGTCGATCGAGTTGGGCTCGTAGGAAGCCCGCCCCTTGTCGATGGTGGAGCGATGCATGGCGTCGCGCTGGCTGTTGTGGAACGGCGCTACCGGCCGGTTGATCGGCAACTCGTGGAAGTTGGGCCCGCCCAGGCGGCTGATCTGGGTATCGGTGTAGGAAAACAGCCGGCCCTGCAGCAATGGGTCATTGGAAAAGTCGATGCCGGGCACGATATGCCCAGGACAGAACGCCACCTGCTCGGTCTCGGCGAAGAAGTTGTCCGGGTTGCGATTGAGCACCATCTTGCCCAGCGGCGTGATGGGCACCAGCTCTTCGGGAATCAGCTTGGTCGGATCGAGAATGTCGAACTCGAACTTGTGCTCGTCCTCCTCGGCGATGATCTGCACGCCCAACTCCCATTGCGGGTAGTCGCCGATCTCGATGGCCTCCCAGAGATCACGGCGGTGGAAGTCGGTGTCCTTGCCCGCCAGCTTCTGCGCCTCGTCCCAGAGCAGCGAACAAGTGCCCACCGACGGATGCCAATGGAACTTGACGAAGTGCGAGCGCCCCTCGGCATTGATGAAACGGAAGCTGTGCACACCGAAACCCTGCATGCTGCGCAGGCTCTTGGGAATGGCCCGGTCGGACATGGCCCAGATGACCATGTGCGCCGACTCCGGCACCAGCGAGACGAAGTCCCAGAAAGTGTCATGGGCCGAACCGCCGGTGGGAATCTCGTTGTGCGGCTCGGGTTTCACCGCATGCACGAAGTCGGGGAACTTGATCGCATCCTGGATGAAGAACACCGGCATGTTGTTGCCCACCAGGTCGAAGTTGCCCTCGTCGGTGAAGAACTTCACCGCAAAGCCGCGCACGTCACGCACGGTATCGCCGGAGCCTCTTGGTCCCTGGACCGTGGAAAAGCGCACGAACACGGGTGTTTTTTTCCCCGGATCACGCAGGAAACCGGCCTTGGTCAGCGCCGAATGATCGGCATAACTCTGGAAGTAACCATGGGCGCCAGTGCCGCGGGCATGGACGATGCGCTCGGGAATCCGCTCGTGGTCGAAGTGAGTGATCTTCTCCCGCATGATGAAGTCTTCGAGCAGCGAAGGGCCGCGGGCACCGGCTTTCAAGGTGTTCTGGTTATCGGCGATCTTCACTCCCTGGTTGGTGCGCAGGGCCTGTCCGGTGGCGTCGCTGCGAAACCGCTCCAGGCTTTCGAGCTTGGCGTTGCTGTTGCCCCGGTCCAGGGTGTCGGTTCCCGCGGCCTGGCTGTTCGAGCGGGTGGTTTTCTGGGTACTCATCAGACACATACTCCTCGTTGGCGAAATCCCGGGCGTGCCTGGGCTTCGCGGGCGGATGCGCCAAGGCACGGCACCTGGGCGCTTTCGAGTGGCTTAGGTAGTGACTGGGGATTCGCCGCGAGCGTTCCTTTTTTATGACCTTTGATCGCGTTATTGCCAAATGGCAGGATGATTACGAAATAAATGCTAAGAACCTCTATACGGACAGGCTAAAATGCGCGCCCGGCTAACCGCTGACCCCTTTCTAACGCGCCTCACAAGGTTCGCTACGTGATCGAGTTTCAAAACGTCCATAAAACCTACCGGGTCGCCGGTAGGGATATTCCCGCGCTGCACCCGACCAGTCTTCGGGTCGAGGCTGGCCAGGTCTTCGGCCTGATCGGCCACTCCGGCGCGGGCAAGAGCACCCTGCTGCGCCTGATCAACCGCCTGGAGAACCCCAGCGGTGGCAGGATCATCGTCGACAACGAGGAAATCACCGCGCTGGACGCCAGCGGCCTGCGCCGCTTCCGCCAGCAGGTCGGGATGATCTTCCAGCACTTCAACCTGCTGGCCTCCAAGACCGTGGCCGACAACGTGGCCCTGCCGCTGCAGCTCTCCGGCGAGCTGTCACGGACCGAGATCGACCAGCGCGTCACCGAACTGCTGGCCCGCGTGGGCCTGGCCGACCATGCCCGCAAGTACCCGGCGCAGCTGTCCGGCGGCCAGAAGCAGCGCGTCGGCATCGCCCGCGCCCTGGCCACCAAGCCCAAGATCCTGCTGTGCGACGAGGCCACCAGCGCCCTGGACCCACAGACCACGGCGTCGGTCCTGCAATTGCTGGCCGAGATCAACCGCGAGCTGAAGCTGACCATCGTCCTGATCACCCACGAGATGGACGTGATCCGTCGCGTCTGCGACCAGGTGGCGGTGATGGACGCCGGCATGATCGTCGAGCAAGGCGATGTAGCCCAGGTGTTCCTGCATCCCAAGCACCCGACCACCAAGCGCTTCGTCCAGGAAGACGAGCAGGTCGACGAGAACGAACAACGTGACGACTTCGCCCACGTACCGGGGCGCATCGTGCGCCTGACCTTCCAGGGCGAGTCCACCTATGCACCGCTGCTGGGCACCGTGGCCCGGGAGACGGGGGTCGACTACAGCATCCTTGCCGGACGCATCGACCGCATCAAGAACACCCCTTACGGGCAACTGACCCTGGCCATCACCGGCGGCGACATGGAAGCGGCCTTCGCCCGCTTCACCGCGGCGGATGTCCACATGGAGGTGCTGCGCTGATGCAAGGCCTACTGAGTTACTTCGACAACATCGACTGGGTCGACATCGGCATCGCCACCAGCGACACCATGATCATGCTCAGCACTTCGCTGTTCTTCACCGTGCTGGTGGGCCTGCCACTGGGGGTCCTGCTGTTCCTGTGCAGCCCCAAGCAGTTGCTGGAACAGAAAGGCGTGTATTCGGTGCTGGGCTTCGTGGTCAACGCCATCCGCTCGCTGCCATTCATCATCCTGCTGATCGTGATGATCCCCACCACCATCCTGATCACCGGCACCTCCCTGGGAGTGGCTGGCGCGATCCCGCCGCTGGTGGTGGGGGCCTCGACCTTCTTCGCCCGCCTGGTGGAAACCGCGCTGCGCGAAGTGGACCGGGGCATCATCGAGGCGACCCAGGCCATGGGTGCCACGACCCGGCAGATCATCATGAACGCCCTGCTGCCGGAAGCCCGTCCGGGCATCATCGCGGCCATCACCGTCACCGCCATCGCCCTGGTCGGCTATACCGCCATGGCCGGCGTGGTAGGTGCGGGGGGCCTCGGCGACCTGGCCATCCGTTATGGCTACCAGCGCTTCCAGGACGACGTGATGTCGGTCACCGTGGTACTGCTGATCGTGCTGGTTCAGGTTCTGCAGATCATCGGCGATAAGCTGGTAGTGCACTTTTCCCGTAAATAAACGCAATCGCCGGCTGGCCGGCAGGCGCCCGGGGTCGGGCGACTTACAAGGAGCTTGTTCGATGAAAAAACTACTCGTCGCTTTCGCAGCCATGGCCGCGTTCTCCGCGCATGCCGCCCAAACCCTGACCGTGGCCGCCACGCCGGTGCCCCACGCCGAGATCCTGGAGTTCGTCAAACCGGCCCTGGCCAAGGAAGGCGTGGACCTGAAGGTCAAGGTCTTCACCGACTACGTGCAGCCCAACGTGCAAGTGGCGGAGAAACGCCTGGACGCCAACTTCTTCCAGCACCAGCCGTACCTGGATGAGTTCAACAAGGCCAAGGGCACCCAGCTGGTGAGCGTCGCCGGCGTGCACGTGGAGCCCCTGGGCGCCTATTCAAGCAAGTACAAGCAACTGTCGGAACTGCCCAACGGCGCCACCGTGGTCGTGCCCAACGACGCCACCAACGGCGGCCGCGCCCTGTTGCTGCTGGACAAGGCCGGCGTGATCAAGCTCAAGGACGCCAACAACATCCTGGCCACCGTCAAGGACATCGCCGAGAACACCAAAGGCCTGAAATTCCGCGAACTGGAAGCCGCCACCATCCCGCGCGTGCTGACCCAGGTCGACCTGGCCCTGATCAACACCAACTACGCCCTGGAAGCCAAGCTGGATCCGGCCAAGGACGCCCTGGTGATCGAAGGCAAGGACTCGCCTTACGTGAACATCCTGGTGGCCCGTCCTGACGACAAGGACTCGGAGGCCATGAAGAAGCTGGTTGCCGCCCTGCACAGCCCTGAGGTGAAGAAGTTCATCGAAGAGAAGTACAAGGGCGCGATCGTGCCGGCGTTCTGATCGACTCGCAGAAACAGCAACGGGGCGCCTTGGGGCGCCCCGTTGCGTTTCAGCATTCAACCGCCTATGTGTAGCCGCATCCTGAAACCCCGGCACGCTGTATGTAGCCGCTGCCGCAGGCTGCGCACGGCCTCGCAGAGGACGCGACCTGGCGATCCTGAAGGCGCTGCGCGCCTTGGCGCAGCCTGCGGCAGCGGCTACAGGGCAAGCATTACTTGCGTTGCACCATCGCCGGTAGCTGGGCCACCAGCTTCTGGTTGTTCAGCGGCGCGCGGATGAAGCCACGCTGGTTGCCGTCCGGGCCGATCACCGCCAGGTTGCCACTGTGGTCCACGGTGTAGTTGGGCTTGCTGGTGTCGGCGGGGATGAAGGGAATGCTCACGGCATTGGCAAGCTTCTGCAGGTCTTCGACCGAAGAGGCGGTCAAACCCTTGAAGTCCTTGTCGAAGTAGCCCAGGTACTGCTTGAGCTGCTGCGGGGTATCGCGGTTGGGATCGACGCTGACCAGCACCACCTGCAACTGGTCCACCACCTCCTTGGGCAGTTCGCTCTTGATCTGGCGTAGCTGGGCCAGGGTGGTGGGGCAGATGTCCGGGCAGAAGGTGTAGCCGAAGAACAGCAGCGACCACTTGCCCTTGAGCTCGTCCACCACCACTGGCTGGCCATCCTGGTCGAGCATCTTCACCGCAGGCAGGGTGCGGCTCTGGGGCAGCAGGATGATGCCGGCGTCGATCAGTGCGGTAGGGTCGCCCTGGCCTTTGCCGGACAGGACTTTATTGACGGTCAGGCCCAGGATCAGGGCTACCACGGCAACGAGGATGAAGACGGTTTTCTGGGTTCTGGTCATAGGTTCAACAGTAGGTAGTGGTCTACGAGCAAGGCGATGAACAGCAGGAACAAGTAGTAGATAGAGTACTTGAAGGTATCGATCGCCGCGTGTGGTCGAGTGCCACGGTACAGCACCCACGCCCATTGCAGGAAGCGCCCGCCCAGGATCAGGGCGCAGGCCAGGTACAGCACGCCGCTCATGTGGATCACGAAGGGCAGCAGGCTCACCGCCAGCAGGGCGAAGGTGTAGAGCAGGATATGCACCTTGGTGTACTGCTCGCCGTGGGTCACCGGCAGCATCGGGATATCGGCCTTGGCGTATTCCTCCTTGCGGTGGATGGCCAGGGCCCAGAAATGCGGTGGGGTCCAGGCGAAGATGACCAGCACCAGCAGCAACGGCTCGGCGCTCAGGTGGCCGGTGGCGGCGACCCAGCCCAACAGCGGCGGGGCGGCGCCGGCCAAGCCGCCGATGACGATGTTCTGCGGCGTCGCGCGCTTGAGAAAGCCGGTGTAGACCACCGCGTAGCCCAGCAGCGAGGCCAGGGTCAGCCAGGCCGTGAGCGGATTGGTGAAGGCCAGCAGCAACGCCTGCCCGGCCAGGGCCAGAAGCAGGGCGAAGGCCAGCGCGGCCCGGGGCGAGACCCGGCCCTCGGCCAGTGGACGCTTGCGCGTGCGGGCCATCTGCGCATCGATGCGCCGGTCCACCACATGGTTGACGGCCGCCGCGCCTCCCGCGCACAGGCCGATGCCCAGGTTGCCGAACACCAGCACGGTCCAGGGCACGCCGGCCCGGGTGGCGAGGAACATGCCCACCAGGGAGGTGATCAGCATCAGCACCACCACCTTGGGCTTGGTCAGTTCCAGGTAATCGCGCCACAGCGCCTGGGGGTGCTGACGGGTATCGATCAGAGTCGCCATGGCATCTCTCCTTTGATAGTGACAAGACCAGACACCGGCTTGCGAGGACTGAGCCGCCAGCCCAGGGGCCGGCGTTCGCGGACCTGCACCAGGCTGGTCCGGGCGTGATAGTTGACCAGTACCAGGGTCAGCAACAAGGCAGCGCCCCCGGCGTTGTGAGCCACGGCCACCGGCAGCGGCAAGTGCAGCAGGACGTTGCTCAGGCCCAGGCCGACCTGGGTCGCCAGCGCCACCAATACCAAGGCGGCCAGGCGGCTCATGCCCACCTGGCGCAACTGCCAGGCCAGCCCCAGCAGCACCAGGCTCACCAGCACCGCACCCAGGCGGTGGGTCATGTGGATCGCGGTGCGGGCATCGCTATCCAACTGCCCGCCCAGGTAATTGGGGCCGATGTGCTGGGTCAGGTGGAAGCCATTGGCGAAATCCATCTGCGGCCACCACTGCCCATGGCAAGTGGGCAGGTCGATACAGGCCACCGCCGCATAGTTGGAGCTGACCCAGCCACCCAGGGCA
This sequence comes from Pseudomonas sp. KCJK8993, assembly GCF_046230915.1. Classification (NCBI taxonomy): domain Bacteria; kingdom Pseudomonadati; phylum Pseudomonadota; class Gammaproteobacteria; order Pseudomonadales; family Pseudomonadaceae; genus Pseudomonas; species Pseudomonas sp. KCJK8993. The sequence goes on along the minus strand of NZ_JBJJLO010000005.1, from coordinate 51,181 downwards.
ATCTGTCCGATCACCAGCACCAGGGCGGCCGTGGCCCAGTGCTGCAGGCGCCGCGGCACGATCAGCGCCGGCAGCACGCCGGACAAGCGCAGGGTCAGCAGGAACAGCAGGCTCAGGGTGGCGAAGCCGCCGAGCAAATGCGCGGTGACCACCTGGGGCCAGAGCTTGAGGGTCACGGTCCACATGCCGAAGGCGGCCTGGGCGAACACCACCGCCAAGAGGAACAGCGGCAGCTTCAGCGGCTGCCCGGGATAGCGCCGATGGGTCCAGGAACGCGCGGCCAGGAGCACGATCAACAGCCCCAGGGTGCCGGCGAAATAGCGGTGGATCATCTCGTTCCAGCCCTTGTGCGCTTCCACCGGCGCCTCGGGAAAGTGCAGCTCGGCATGGGCCAGCTGGGCCTCGCTCTTGGGCACGCTGATGAAACCGTAGCAACCGGGCCAGTCGGGGCAACCGAGACCGGCATGGGTCAGCCGGGTATAGGCCCCCAGCAGCACCACGATCAACGCCAGCAGGGTGGCGAACAAGGCAAGGCGAAATCCAGGTTTGGCCATGTCGATGCCCTCATCCGATGTTCGACAGTTTCAGCAGGTGGCGCAGGTCGTCGAGCAAGTCCTTGCCCTTGACCCCGGCGTCATAGCGCAGCACCAGGTTGCTGTGGGGATCGACGATCCACAGCTGCGGCGCCTGGGAGTCCCTGGCGCCCTTGGCGAAGGTCGCCAGGTCCAGCGGGTAGCGCTGCAATTGCGGGTACTCGCGCTGCAACCTGGCCTCGAACCCGGCGTCCAGTGGCTGGGCACTGGCCAGGGCATGGCTGGCCCGCGAGGCATCGCGGCCCAGGGCCACCTGGAGCTGGCGCGCCAGGTACACCAGTTGCTGGCAATCCTCGAGGCAGCCCCGGGGCGCGGTGACCAGGATCTGCCACCGGTTGTCCTCGGCGAAAACCCCGATCTGCGCGCGAGTCTGGCCATTGCCGATCATCTCGCCGTGATAGCTGCGGCTGTCCGGCACCCAGAACTGCAGCTTGTACATGCAGGTGGCGAGGATCATCGGGCCGATCACCATCAGCACGATCAGCACCAGTTGCCAACGACCGCGCCGCCGGCTGGGCATCCGGGTTTCAGAGATGTTGGGTGGATTCATGGCCGTTCCCATGGCGTTTCTCCCTTGCGTTGTGCCAGCCGAAGTAGCCGTAGAGGGCGAGCAGGGCCAGAGCCAAGGCGAACCACTGCGCGGCATAGGCCTGGTGCTTTTGCGGGCCCATGGCGACCACGGGCCACTGTGTGAGATAGGCGCCGGGGCCGGATTCCTGGCGCACCTCATGATCGAAACCTGTGCGACCCAGCTCGGCCCACAGCTTGTCCGGCAGCACCGCCGTCACCAGCCGCGGCCAACTGGCCCCCGATGGATCGGCATGCAGCTGGAACGCCGACCCCGGTGCGACATAGACCCAGGCCTCCAGGTCCAGGCTCTGCGAAGGGGTGTCGAAACGCGGCGGTGTGCGCCGGTCGGGCCAGGGCAGCCAGCCACGGTTGACCAGCAACCAGCGGCCGCTGGCCTGGTCCAGGAAGGGTTGCAGCAGCTCGACCCCGACCTTGCCCTCGTGCAGGCGGTTATCCAGCAGCAGGCTGTGCTCGCCATCGAAATGCCCGTGCAAGCGCACGCGCGCGAAGGCCGGGTCCGACGCCTCCAGCAGCTCGAACAACGGCACCGGCGCGGCCGTCCGGCGTTCGGCGTAGCTGTCCAGCAGCTGGCGCTTCTGCTCGCCACGCCCCAGTTGCCAGAACCCCAGCCAAACCAGCACCGGCAGCAACGCAAGCACCACCAGGGTCGGCACCAGGCCCGGGCGAAAGCCCTTCATGGCCGCGCCGCAAACGTGAGAAATCCACTCGCTATACTGACTTGCATCGCGCTTCCCCCCGGAGTCCACCATGCTCAAAGCAGCCATCGTCCTGATGCTGATTGCCACGGTTGTCAGCCTGTTCAGCGGCCTGTTCTTTCTGGTCAAGGACGACAGTCAATCCAAGCGCCTGCTGACCTCGCTGAGTATTCGAGTGTGCCTGGCCGTGATCACCGTGGGCTTGATCGCCTGGGGTTTCTTCAGCGGCCAGCTGGTGTCCCATTCCCCCTGGTAAGGCTGTTCAGAGCACGTAGACGAAAACGAACAGGCCGATCCATACCACGTCGACGAAGTGCCAGTACCAACTGGCGGCCTCGAAGCCGAACTGGTGCTCGGCATCGAAATGCCCACGCATCACCCGCATCAGCATCACGAACAGGATCAGCGTGCCAATGGTCACGTGGGCCCCGTGAAAGCCGGTGAGCATGAAGAAGGTCGCGCCGTAGATCCCAGAGCCCAGGGTCAGGCCCAGCTCGTGATAGGCATGGATGTACTCCTTGGCCTGGAAGCCCAGGAAGGCACAGCCCAGCACCACGGTCAGCGCCAGCCACAGCTTCAGTGCCCCGCGATGGCCCTTCTTCAGGGCGTGGTGGGCGATGGTCACGGTGACGCTGGAGCTCACCAGCAGCACGGTGTTGAGCAGCGGCAAGCCCCAGGGGCTGATGGTCCCCTTGGGCGATGGGAACAGCTTCGGATCGGGGTTTTCGAGTAGCGGCCAGACGAACTGGAAGTTCGGCCACAGGGTGTGGGCGATGCCCTTGTGTCCCTCGCCGCCAAGCCAGGGCCCGGACAGGTGCCGCACGTAGAACAGGGCGCCGAAGAAGGCCAGGAAGAACATCACTTCCGAGAAGATGAACCAGCTCATGCCCCAGCGGAACGAGCGGTCGAGTTGGTCGCTGTACAGCCCGGCGCGGCTTTCCTTGATCACCGCGCCGAACCAGCCGAACAGCATGTAGGCCAGCAGCAGGCCGCCGACGAAGAAGATCAGCGGACCGTGGGATTCCGGGCGCGCCGCCTTGAGGTCGTTGAACCAGGTCGCAAGGCCAGCCACGGTGATGAACATGCCCAGCGTGGCGACGATCGGCCACTTGCTCTGGGCGGGGACGTAATAGTGCTCATGGGTCGCCATTGATTGTTCTCCTTATCGGGCACGCCAGGGCGCCTAGCCGCCAGTCTTGGCGGCGGCCGCCACCGGTGGATGACGCGCGGTGATATCGAACAGCGTGTAAGCCAGCGTCAGGTGCTTCACATCCTTGGGCATGTCGCGATCGACGATGAAACGCACCGGCATCTCGATCTGCTCACCGGGTTGCAGCACCTGCTGGGTAAAGCAGAAGCACTCGGTCTTGTGGAAATACACCGCCGCGCTACTGGGCGAGATGCTCGGGATCGCCTGGGCGCTCATCGGGTGGTCGCTGGGGTTGCGGGCAATGAAGATCATCTCGTTCACCGCACCCGGGTGGACCACGATGTCATCGGACTTGGGGTAGAAGTCCCAGACCATGTCGATGGCGTTGGTGGACAGGAACTGCACCCGCACCTGGCGCGAGGTATCGACCTGCTGTCGTTGCGCATCCTGGTACTGCCCGCTGGTCTTGCCATTGATCCCCAGGGCCTTGCACATCACGTCGTAGATCGGCACCAGGGCGAACCCGAAGACGAACATCGCCACCACCACCAGCAACAGGCGCGTGACCAGCTTCTTCAACGAAATCTCAGCCATCGGCCCATCCTCCCAGCAGGTCCCGCGCCAGGCTGTTCATTTCACTTCCGGCGGCGTGACGAAGGTGTGGTACGGCGCTGGCGACGGAATGCTCCACTCCAGCCCGTCGGCGCCTTCCCAGGGCTTGGCCGGGGCCGGCGCGCCGCCGCGAATGCACTTGATGACGATGAACAGGAAGAAGATCTGCGTCGCGCCGAAGGTGAAGGCACCGATGGACGACACCATGTTGAAATCGGCGAACTGCAGGTTGTAGTCCGGGATCCGGCGCGGCATGCCGGCCAGGCCGACGAAGTGCATGGGGAAGAACGCCATGTTCATGCCGATGAAGGACAGCCAGAAATGCAATTTGCCCAGGGTCTCGTCGTACATGTGCCCGGTCCACTTGGGCAGCCAGTAGTAGGCCGAGGCGAAGATGCCGAAGATCGCCCCGGGCACCAGCACGTAGTGGAAGTGCGCCACCACGAAGTAGGTGTCCTGGTACTGGAAGTCCGCCGGGGCGATGGCCAGCATCAACCCGGAGAAACCGCCGATGGTGAACAGGATGACGAAGGCCACGGCGAACAGCATCGGCGTCTCGAAGGTCAGCGCGCCCTGCCACATGGTGCTCACCCAGTTGAACACCTTGACCCCCGTGGGCACGGCGATCAGCAAGGTGGCGTACATGAAGAACAACTCGCCCACCAGCGGGATACCCACCACGAACATGTGGTGCGCCCAGACGATGAACGACAGGAAGGCGATGGCCCCGGTGGCGTAGACCATCGAGGTGTAGCCGAACAGCGGCTTGCGGCTGAAGGTGGGGATGATCGAGCTGACCGCGCCGAAGGCCGGCAGGATCATGATGTACACCTCGGGGTGGCCGAAGAACCAGAACACATGCTGGAACAGGACCGGATCGCCACCGCCGGCGGCGCTGAAGAAGCTGGTGCCGAAGTGGATGTCCATCAGCATCATGGTCACCACGCCCGCCAGCACCGGCATCACCGCGATCAGCAGGAACGCGGTGATCAGCCAGGTCCAGACGAACAGCGGCATTTTCATCAGGGTCATGCCCGGGGCGCGCAGGTTGAGGATAGTGGCGATGACGTTGATTGCCCCCATGATCGAGCTGATGCCCATCAGGTGGATGGCGAAGATGAAGTAGGTCACGCTTTCCGGCGCATAGGTGGTCGACAGCGGCGCGTAGAAGGTCCAGCCGAAGTTCGGCCCGCCCCCGGCCATGAACAGGGTCGAGAGCAACAGCAGGAAGGCCGCGGGCAGCAGCCAGAAGCTGAAGTTGTTCATCCGCGGCAGGGCCATGTCCGGCGCGCCGATCATCAGCGGGATCATCCAGTTGGCCAGGCCGACGAAGGCCGGCATCACTGCGCCGAAGACCATCACCAGGCCGTGCATGGTGGTCATCTGGTTGAAGAACGCCGGCTCGACGATCTGCAGGCCGGGCTGGAACAGCTCGGCGCGGATCACCATGGCGAAGGTGCCGCCCACCAGGAACATGGTGAAGCTGAACCACAGGTAGAGGGTGCCGATGTCCTTGTGGTTGGTGGTCAGTACCCAGCGCATCAGGCCCTTGGCCGGCCCGTGGGCATGGTCATCATGGCCGGCATGGCCGTGGTCATCGATCACAGCACTCATGTCCTGTCTCCTGCACGCGAATGGACTGGACGATCGGCGGCGGCGCGCCGCGACCGGTTGCGCAGATACCCAAGAAGCCGGCTCATTTGCTTTCCGCCTGTTTGAGCGCCAGGACATCCTTGGGCGTCACCATGTCGCCCTTGTTGTTGCCCCAGGCGTTGCGTTCGTAGGTGACCACGGCGGCGATATCGACTTCCGACAGCTGCTTGCCGAAGGCGGCCATGGCGGTGCCCGGCTTGCCGTGGAACACCAGGCTCAGGTGAGCCTCCTTGGGTCCGGTGGCGATCTTCGAGCCCTTGAGCGCCGGGAACATCGGCGGCAGGCCCTGGCCCTCGGCCTGGTGACAGGCCACGCAGGTGGTGTGGTAGATCTTGTCGCCACGGGCCACCAGTTCGTCGAGGGTCCATTCCTTGCTGGTCAGCTCCTTGAGCTTGGCGGCCTCGGCCTTGCGCTCGCCCATCCAGGCGTCGTAGTCGGCCTGGGACTTGACCTCCACCACGATCGGCATGAAGCCGTGGTCCTTGCCGCACAGCTCGGCGCATTGGCCACGGTAGATGCCGGGTTTGTCGACCCGGGTCCAGGCTTCGTTGACGAAACCGGGGATGGCATCGCGCTTGACCGCGAAGGCCGGTACCCACCAGGAGTGGATGACATCGGCGGCGGTCACCAGGAACCGCACCTTGGCGCCCACCGGCAGCACCAGCGGCTGGTCGACTTCCAGCAGGTAGTGCTCGCCCTTGGCGCTCTTGTTGTGGATCTGTTCGGCGGGAGTGGCCAGGTTGCTGAAGAACTCCACATCCTGGCCCAGGTATTTGTAGTGCCACTTCCACTGGTAGCCGGTGATCTGCACGTCCACGTCCGGCTCGCTGGTGTCGTACATCTTGATCAGGGTCGCGGTGGCCGGCACGGCCATGGCCACCAGGATCAGGAAGGGAACGATGGTCCAGAGGATTTCCACCGTGGTGCTTTCGTGGAACCTGGCCGGGACCTGGCCGGTGGAACGACGGTGAATGATCATCGACCAGAACATCGCGCCGAAGACGATGACGCCGATCACCACACAGATCCAGAAGATGGTCATGTGCAGGTCGAATACCGCGTGGCTTATCTCGGTAGCCCCAGGCGCCATATTCACCGTCCAGGCGGCTTGCGCCTGACTGAATATCGTCCACAACAGGAGGCCCATCCAGACGTGTGGATGTCGCTTCATTGCGGGTTCCCCTTATCGTTCTTGTTATCCCGCCGGCTATACACCTGCGGCAAGGGAGCGACTGCCTAGACTACGAACTTAGACCGTCGAGCCTCGCTGCAATTGCAGTCGGGCATCATCAGCTAACTTCATACATTGGCGAGTATAGCCAGCGACTCTCACCTCGCAACGCAATGGCGTAAACCTGCTGAAACACCCCATGGAAGCTTTGCAGGCCACGGTAATCAAGGGATTGACGAAAAAGAGGGGGTGCGACGATATAACGCACCCTACTAAGTAATAAGTGAATATTACAAATATGTCTTAAACACTTTGATGAGCAGGCTAACTTATGTTCTCCCCCCGAGGGATGGTCGCTAATGGGCGGCAGGCCGTCATCCCACCTCGGTTGTCCCGATCGACCGCCCTTGTCCCTGGAGCTTTCATGAACACCGCCGCATTACGCGAGCAGATCCTATTGGCTCAACAGCACGAAGCCAGCACGGGCCACCTGGCCCGCCAACTGGAAGCGCAGCTCCCTCACCTGCACCCCGCCATCCTGCTGCCCGAAGTCGACGCACAAGGCGTCATGACCCGTTTCGTCAGCGCATACATCGATCAGGTGCCAGACCTTCTGGACGCCGCCAACGCCGTTGCCCGCGAAGCGGGCATCGAATCGCAGATCAAGCCGGTGCTCAAGATCGCCGAGCAATTCTTCCTCCAGCCGCCGGCCATCATGGCCGGGCATGTCGGCCTCGACGGCCTGCTGGACGAAGCCTACCTGGCCCTGCGCCTGGTAGAGGAAGTCAACGACCTGTACATCAAGCACTTCGGCCGTCCACTGATCCCCCTGGACATGACGGTCGCCAATCTCATCGCCCATCAGCTGATCGGCGAAACCTTTGCCAACCAACTGGACGAAGCCGTGCATCACGCGGTCGACGCCATGCTCGACGAAGACAGCTTCGCCCTGGAGTCAGTGGAAACCTACCGCGACCGACTCGGCAGCCCCGACACCGAGGCAGCCTGGAAGCGCTGGCCGTGCCTGTCACGCCAGCTGGGCGTGGAACTGGAACTCGACCAGCCCGCCGCCTGACCCACTCCTCGCCGGCAAGGCCCACCGTGGGCCTTGTGGCGAAGGGCCTGGCGCCAGGCCCATGCTTCACACGCCCATCCCGCCGACACCGCTCAAGCGTCCCTCCAGGCGTCGCTTCAGGCCCCGGGACTCGATCACCAGCCGCGAGCCCTTGGCCGCGCTGGCCCGCTCCCATTCTTCCAGCAATTCCAGGCACGCATGGTCGATGTAGCCCAGGTGGTTGAGCGGCACATGCAAGGTCGTCCCCGCCGGCACCGTGGCCAGGACCTGGCTCAGCGCGGGCACCTTGAGGAAGGTCGCCGTCCCCACCAGGCGCAGTTCCATCTGTCCCGCCTGCGGCAGGTCGACCAGGCTGATCTTCAGGCGCGCGGCCTGCAACGCCAGCTTGAGCAAGGTCAGGGCGAAGCCCACCAGCACCCCGGTCAACAGGTCGCTGAAGACGATCGCCAGGGCCGTCACCGCATAGGTGAACATCGGCATCCGCCCGTAGCGTCCCAAACCACGGAAGGCCTTGAGATCCACCAGCTTGAAGCCGGTGTAGACCAGCACGCCGGCCAGGCTCGCCACCGGGATGCGCTGCAGTACGCTGGACAGCAGCAGGACGAACCCCAACAGCCACAGGCCGTGGAAGATGGTCGAGTAGCGCGTGCGGGCACCGGCCTGGACGTTGGCCGAACTGCGCACTATCACCCCGGTCATCGGCAGGGCGCCCAGCAGGCCGCAGAGCATGTTGCCAGTGCCCTGGGCCGACAGCTCGCGGTCGAAGTCCGAACGCTGGCCGTTGTGCATGCGATCCACAGCAGCAGCCGAGAGCAGCGTCTCGGCACTGGCGATGAAAGCCAGGGCCACGGCCGCTACCAGCAGGGCCGGGTCCGCCAGGTGCAACAGGTCGCCAGGACGCAACCAGTCGATGGCCTCGGCCATGCTCGCCGGCACCTCGACCCGGTTCACCGGCAGCGCCAGCAGCAGGCTGGCCAGGGTCGCCAAGCCCACCCCGAGCAGCGCCCCGGGGACGAAACGCAGCGCCCGGGGCCGCCACTTGTCCCAGCCCCACATCACCGCGATGGTCGCCAGCCCCAGCAACCCGGCCTGCCAGCCCAGGCCATCGAGGGCCCGCGACAGCGCTGCGGGAAAGCGGGCGAGGTTATCCAGCCCCGAGGCCTGGGGCGCGGCATCCACCAGCACGTGGACCTGGGACAACACGATCAGCACGCCGATACCCGCCAGCATGCCGTATACCACTGCCGGTGCCGTGACCCGGAACCAGCACCCCAGGCGCAGGCGCCCGGCCAACCACTGCAACAGCCCGGCCAGCAACAGGACCGGCCCGAGCATGGCCACCCCATGCAGGCGCACCAACTCGAAGACCAGCACCGCCAGCCCCGCGGCCGGGCCGCTGACCTGCAATGGCGATCCCGCCAGCCAACCCACCACCAGGCCGCCGATGATCCCGGTGATCAGGCCCTTGGCCGGCGGCAGGCCCGAGGCGATGGCAATCCCCATGCACAGGGGCAGGGCCACCAGAAACACCACCACCGAAGCCAACAGCTCCCGTGGCAGGACACTTTTAAGCTGTGCTGCACGCATGACAACTCTCCCGACATTTTCTTCAGGCGTGGCAAGGCCGGACTGCTCGCAAGCCGCCCAGGCCAAGACCTCACAAGGAATTGAGGTGGATTCAGAAACGCGCTTTGGGCGTCGCCACGGGAATCGGATGGCTACCGTCGAGCGGCAGGAAACAGCTCTTGTCCGCGTCGTAGGCCTTGATCGAGCTGGTCTCGATGTCATAGACCCAGCCGTGGATGAACAACTGGCCGTTGGCCATGCGCGAGGCAACGGAAGGATGGGTACGCAAGTGCTGCAACTGGGCGATGACGTTCTCTTCGGTCAGGACATGCATGCCCGAAGGCTCGTCGGCGCACGAGCAATTGTCCTGGACCATGGTCCGGGCCACTTCGGCGTGGCGCAGCCAGGCCCTGACCGTGGGCATCTTTTCCAGGCTCTGCGGGTTGAGCACGGCGCGCATGGCCCCGCAGTCCGAATGTCCGCAAACGATGATGTGGTGCACGCCCAGGGCCATTACCGCGTATTCGATCGCCGTGGATACACCACCGTTCATCTGCCCGTAGGGCGGCACCACGTTGCCCACGTTGCGGGTCACGAACAGGTCGCCAGGGGAACTTTGGGTGATGAGTTCGGGAACGATCCGCGAATCGGCACAGGCGATGAACATCGCCCTTGGCCGCTGGGCCGTGGCGAGTTTCTTGAACAACTCTTGCTGCTGCGGAAAGACTTCATGATGAAAATGCAAAAAACCGTCGACGATATGCTGCAGCGCTGCATCGGCGGTCTCGGCGGAACCGTTGGTAGGGGCTGGAGCCGACGCAGCCAGCGGCTGTTTATCCTTGTCACTCATGATTGATGCTCTCTGTCGGATGTGGTGAATGTCCCAGACATGATCCGGCACGACGCCAACGGCTGAGCAAAAAACGACCGAACCGTCGGAAGTGACATCCAAGTCACTTGATGAGCAAGGTAGCCGTGAAAACTTAACTCAAACTGAATGCAGCGCTCTAGAACGCCACTATGGGCCGCGAAACGATGGGCGGCACCTCCCTTCGCAAAAGCCGCGGGCCTACAGCAACGACATCTGCCTGCCCGGCGGACAGAATGCCGAGCAGTCCAGGTCGAAACCGCCGCGACGGTCGAGCCCCAGGCGCTTGAGTGCCTTGGCGAAACGCTGGGCCAGCAGGTCGGCGAACGGGCCCTCGCCGCGCATGCGGCTGCCGAAGCGGCTGTCGTAGAGTTCGCCGCCGCGGCTCTGGCGGATCAGGCTCAGGACATGGGCCGCCCGCTGCGGGTAATGCGCCGCCAGCCATTCCTCGAACAAAGGCGCCACCTCCAGGGGCAGGCGCAGCATCATGTAGGCCGCGCTTTGCGCCCCGGCGGCCTGGGCCTCGGTCAGCAGGGCCTCCAGTTCGCTGTCGTTGATCATCGGGATCATCGGCGAGCACAGCACTCCCACCGGGATGCCCGCTTCGCGCAACACCCGGATCGCCCGCACGCGGGCCTTGGGCGCCGCGGCCCGGGGCTCGAGGATGCGCTTGAGTTCATCGTCCAGGGTGGTGAGGCTGATCATCACCGCCACCAGCCGCTGCCGGGCCAGCTCGGCCAGCAGGTCCAGGTCGCGCAGGATCAGCGAACCCTTGGTGACGATGGTCACCGGATGCCGGTAGCGCAGCAGCACCTCCAGGGTGCGCCGGGTCAGCCGTTGTTCACGCTCGATCGGTTGGTAGGGATCGGTATTGGAACCCAGGTTGATCGGCGCGCACTGGTAGCCGGGTTTGGACAGTTGCTGCTCCAGCAGGGTGGCGGTATTGCTCTTGGCGATCAGCCGGGTTTCGAAGTCCAGCCCCGGCGACATGTCCCAGTAGGCATGGCTGGGCCGCGCATAGCAGTAGATGCAGCCGTGCTCGCAACCGCGATAGGGATTGATCGAGCGATCGAAGGGCAGGTCCGGCGAATGGTTGCGGGTGATGATCGACTTGGCGATTTCCAAGCGCACCTCGGTGCCCTGGGTCAGCGGCACTTCCTGGTGCCAGCCGTCATCCTCGGCCACCGAGCGGCTGGGGGCGAAACGGTTGTGCGGGTTGCTCGCGGTGCCGCGACCGCGGGGCGGCAGGGGGCTGGACATGGGGGCACTCCATAACTGTATGCGCATACAGTAATTGAGCTGCGACAAGCTGCCTAGCGCCGTCGAGCAGAACGCTCGCGAGCTTGGTCAGCGAACGGGTCAGTCGCCCCCACCCATCGTTGATCTTGATCCGTTTATCGCTGGTTTCCAGCTCCTGGTAGCTCCCGCCAAAGCTCGACTTCACCTTCGAATCGAGATCAGGGCCGGTCTGCTCCTTGAGCTCGCAGAAGGCCGACAGACGCCAAGGCCTGCGAAGGATTCGCGCCAACGACGCTGCCTGCGCTATAACGCGGGCGACCCTCAAAGGAACACGGCAATGCCCATGACACCCGGCACACTGGAAAAGATCTTCTATGCGGCCTACGCCTACCTGCCGAGCTACGGGCAAGGCGCCGACCTGATCATCGTCAGGGCCGCGGATGGCCAGCTCTGGGGCCTGGCCTGCGAGTTCGATCTGTGCACCCGGGACATCCGCCAGGCCGCAGTGAGCGGCCCGCAGCCCTTCGATGCAGCCGATGCGAAGTTCGCCGAGGCGCACTGGCGCCCTCACCACGACGACATCGGCCTGCTGCCCGCGAGCTGGGAAGACCTGATGAACGCCGGATTGGCGGACTGCATCGCCGGCTACCAGCTACAAAGCCAGCTGGGGATCCAGCCCTTCCCCCGAGGCTGAAGGGCCGCATCCAACCGGCGCCCGTTGCGGGCGCCGGTCCTGCCACTAGTGACGTGGAATCACGTTGCCCAGGTCGTCGTTGGAGGTGCTCTGCAGGCGCCCGTCACGCAGCCCGGCCACGTCCGCGGCCTTCACCGGCGCGCCCTGGTTGCCCCAGCTGCTGCGGATGAAGCTGACCACGTCGGCCACCTCCTGGTCCGACAGCCGCCAGGCGAAGGGCGGCATGGTGAGGGTCGACGGCGCGCTGTGGGTGGCGGGCAGGGTACCGCCCTTGAGCACGATGTTGATCAGCGAGGTGGCGTCCTCCGATTGCAGCACCGGGTTGCCGGCCAGCGCCGGGAACACCCGGGTATAGCCATGGCCATCGGTACGGTGGCAGGCGGCGCAGTTGTCGATGTACACCGAGGCGCCCGGCTTGCTGTCGTCGCCTTTCCACAGGGCATCGGCCACCTGCTTGTCGTACGGGTGCGGCTGGTCGGCGGGATCGTTGGCCGGCAGCGACTTGAGGTAGCGGGCGATGGCCGTCAGGTCCTGGTCGCTCATGTACTGCATGCTGTGGACCACCACATCGCTCATGCCACCGAACACCGCGCTGCGATCGCTGCGACCGGTCTTGAGGAACTGCACCAGTTGCTCTTCGCTCCAGCTGCCCAGGCCGTCCTTGTGATCGCCACGCAGGCTCTTGGCGATCCAGCCCTCCAGCGGTGCGCTGCCGGACAGGAAGGCACTGCCTTCGCTGGCGCTCAGGGCCTTCTCCTGCATGGTCAGCGCCCGTGGCGTATGGCAGGCGCCACAGTGCCCCAGGCCTTCCACCAGATAGGCGCCACGACTGATCAGCGGGTCGCTGTCGGCCGCCACGGCGGCTGGCGCCACGCTCGGGGCGAACATCCAGCGCCAGATCGACAACGGCCAGCGCATGCTCAGGGGCCAGGGAATGTCGCTGTCCTGGTTATCCCGCACCACCGGCGCCACGCCGTGCATGAAGTAGGCGTAGAGCGCCTGCATGTCGGCGTCGTTGACCCGGGCGTAGGACGGGAAGGGCATGGCCGGGTACAGCGTGCTGCCGTTCTTGGCCACGCCATGGCGCACGGCCCGGTCGAAGTCCTCGAAGCTGTAGTCGCCGATACCGGTCTTGTCCGGAGTGATGTTGGTGGAATAGATCACCCCGATCGGGGTTTCCATCGGCAGGCCGCCGGCGAACGGCTTGCCGTCCTTGGCGGTGTGGCAGGCGACGCAGTCACCGGCACGGGCCAGGTATTCGCCCTGCTTGACCAGGGCCGGGTCGACCTCGGCGGCCTGGAGGGAGGCGCTGCCCAACAGCGCCAGGCTGGCGATAACGAGTGCTTTCATGGTCATCGCTCCTTATGCCTGGACCAGCGGGCCGGGGTTCTTCAGGTACTGCTCGCGGATCGCCCGCGCCGACCAGTAGGTCAGCGCCGCCACCAGCCCGGTGGGGTTGTAGCCCAGGCCCTGGGGAAAGGCCGAGGCTCCAGGCACGAACACGTTGTGCACGTCCCAGCTCTGCAAGTAGCGGTTCAGGGCGCTGGTCTTGGGGTCGGTGCCCATGATCGCGCCACCGTTCAGGTGAGTGGTCTGGTAGGAGGCGGTATTGAAGTGCTCGCCGACCTGCTTGCCCAGCAGGGCGATGGCCTTGGGGTTCATCGCCTGGGCGATCTTGCCCATCTTCTCGACCATGAAGCGGTTCATCTTGATGTCGTTTTCCTGCCAGTCGAAGGTCATCCGCAGCAGGGGCAAGCCGTAGGCATCGCGGTAGACCGGGTCCAGGTCGAGGTAGTTGCCCCGGTAGGACTGGTGCGCACCGTGGGCGTCCATGGACACCTGGTGGGTGTAGTAGTCGGCCGTGGCCTTCTTCCAGGCGCTGCCCCAGGCCGGGGTGCCTGGCGGGTTGGACGTCCCGGCGATCGGCCGGCTGCCGGCCTGGTTGACCCAGAACGGCGAACCCCCGACGAAGCCATGGGGGCCGTGGTCGAAGTTGTCGGCGTTGAAGTCGTCCACCGCCACGCCGTTGCCACCGGCGCCGATGAAGTTGTTGGTGTGCACGTCCTTGTCGAAGTAGGCCTTGATGGTGGCCATGTTCTGGTAGGCGAAGTTCTTGCCCACCACGCCTTCGCCGGTGATCGGGTCGTAGGGCTTGCCGATGCCCGAGAGCAGCATCAGGCGCACGTTGTGGAACTGGAAGGCGCCGAGGATCACCAGGTCCGCCGGTTGCTCGATCTCGCGCCCCTGGGCGTCGACGTAGGTGACGCCGGTGGCCAGGGTCTTGCTGCTGTCCAGGTTGACCTTGAGTACATGGGAATTGGCCCGCAACTCGAAATTCGGCAGCGGCTTGAGGGCCGGCAGGATATTCACGTTGGGCGAGGCCTTGGAATACATGTAGCAGACGTAGCCACTGCAGAAACCGCAGAAGTTGCACGGCCCCATCTGCGCGCCATAGGGGTTGGTGTAGGGCCCCGAGGTATTGGCCGACGGCAGGTTGTAGGGCTTGTAGCCCACTTCATTGGCGGCTTTCTGGAACAGCTGGGCGGAATAGGTGTTCTTCTGCGATTCCAGCGGGAAGTGGTCCGAGCGATCCGGCGCGTAGGGGTTGCCGCCCTTGCCTTCGCCCACCAGCTGGCCCTTCACGGTCCAGGCCTGGCCCGAGGTGCCGAAGACCTTTTCCGCATAGTCGAAGAACGGCTCCAGCTCTTCGTAGGTGACGCCGAAGTCCTGGATGGTCATGTCCTTGGGGATGAAATTCTTGCCGTAGCGTTCTTCATAGTGGCTGCGCATGCGCAACTCGATGGGGTCGGCGCGAAAGTGCACGCCAGACCAATGCAGGCCGGCGCCGCCCACGCCATTGCCGGGCAGGAAGGCACCCAGTTGGCGGTTGGGCAGGGCCACGTCGTTGACGCTGTGGCGGATGGTCACCGTTTCCTTGGAAATATCCTGGAAGAGCTTCTTGCGCACGCTGTAGGTGAGCTCGTCGATCACCTGGGGATAACTGCCGTCCGGGTAGGTGTCCTGCATCGGCCCACGCTCCAGCGCCAGCACATTGAGCCCCGCCTCGGTCAGTTCCTTGGCCATGATGGCGCCGGTCCAGCCAAACCCGACGATCACTGCGTCGACCTTCTTCATCACTGTCGCCATGCTCAAGCCCTCTCGCCGCGAATCGATACTGCCGGGAAGGGGTACTGCTCGTTACGCTCCACCCAATCCATGAAATCGGCGCGCGCGCCGGGGAAGCCGATCAGGGTCCAGCCCACCAGGCCCTTGTTGCCACCGTGGATCGGGTCGCTGAAGAAACCCTCCTTGGTGTTCTGCAACAGCAGGTTGAAGAACAGCTTGGCCGGGACCGTGTCGAACTGCGGCGTACCCGCCTCCAGCTGCTTGAGCAATTCGTCTCGGGTAGCGCTGTCTTGAGCAGCAAATGCTTGGCCCTTGAGCTGCTTGCACCAAGCGTCCGTCGCAGCGATACCCAGGCGATAGATCTCCTTGGGCACCAGCTTGCTCTGCCAGCCCATCTCTGGCGCGGCATCGGCCTTGAACGGGCCTTGCATGTACCACAGGGCACCAGCGGCGTAAGGCGTGTTCATCTGTCGGTCGATGTATTCCGGAACGCCGGCTTCCAACGCGCCAGGCCCCATGTCGTCCGCCGGGATCAGGCGTTCCACCGCCGCCTTGATGAAGGCCCATTCCTCGGCGCTGAAGTAGCTGGGCTCATAGTGGCCGCCACTCGCCTGCTTGCTCGGCGCGGCGGGCTTTTCGGCTGCGACAGCCTCGGGAGCCACGGCCAGCATGCTGCTGCCCAGTCCGGTACTGGCCACGGTGACTACCGGGATCAAGGTCAGGGATTTACGCAAGAACTCACGCCGCGGGTTGTCGCGATCTTGATCGGACATGGGTGCACCTCATCAGGCATTGATGGATTTCAGCCGCGTCATGGCGCGGCTTTGTGTTTTGGTAACGCAGAAAGCCGGGCAAAACCCGGTTTTATGAACACATCAGCAAACAATAGTTACAAATGATAGCAGGCTAAGCATTCGAATTAATCGTTTCAGCTCCAAAAAAAAGCTCAGTTGATTCAAAAAAGGCAGGATCAGATTTGCTTCACGATTCTTTGACACAGGCCTCACGGGGCATTGACCGGTACAGGGCGAGACTGCCGCCATCGTTCCCTCACCCGTGACCGTCCATGTCGAGAACTCGCTTGCTTCCCGCTCTTTGCCTGGCATTGCTGGCCCTGCTCGCTCCCCTGGCGCAGGCCGCCGACCGCCCCGAGCATTGGGCCCAACCGGTGGAAAAACAGTACAACCTGTACCAGATGTCACCGACCCTGTATCGCAGCGCCCTGCCGGACAAAGACGCCGTGCCGTTGCTGGAAAAGCTCAAGGTGGGGACGGTGATCAACTTCCTGCCCGAGTCGGACAGCAGTTGGCTGGCGGCGCCAGGCATCCATCAGGTGCAACTGCCTTACCGTACCAACCACGTGGATGATGCCGATGTGCTCAAGGCCTTGCGCGCGATCCAGAGCGCCGAAGCCCAGGGCCCGGTGCTGATGCACTGCAAGCATGGCTCGGACCGCACCGGACTGATGTCGGCGATGTACCGGGTGGTGGTCCAGGGCTGGAGCAAAGAGGAAGCCTTGAGCGAAATGACCCAGGGCGGATTCGGCGACAGCACCCACTTCAAGGACGGCATTCGCTACATGATGCAGGCCGATGTGGAGAAACTGCGCACGGCACTGGCCAACGGCGACTGCAGCACCAGCGTGTTCGCCACCTGTTCGGTGAAGAGTTGGTTCGAGACGGTCAGCGCCGGCAAGCCGGCGAACTGATTGCGAGGCGGGAGAGGGCTTTCCCGTAGGAGCCAAGCTTGCGCGCCGCGATGTGTCTGACACACCGCTATCGCACGCAAGCTGCACTCCTACAGGGGTTCCCGGTTACTGGGGTTCGTCGGTTTTCTTCTTCAACTTGGGGTTGGGGAAGAACTGCACCGACTGCACCTTGGCATCCGCCACCTTGAGGGCCGCGGTGTTCACCCGCGTGCTCAATTCCTTGGGTACCGACAGTCCCTGCTCGTTCAAGGTGTCGGAGTAACCGCAGGCCACGCATTCGCGATGGGGCACGTCGTCTTCGCTCCACATCATCAGCTTGTCCTGCTCACTGCACGCCGGGCAAACCGCACCGGCGATAAAGCGTTTCTTGGTCTTCACGGGGGCTTCACTCATGCTGCCGCGTCCTCGCTGAGGCCGCTATGGCGCAAGAGTGCGTCAATCGACGGGGCCCGTCCGCGGAAATCGACGAACAGCACCATCGGCTCCTGGGAACCGCCACGGGCCAGGATCGCCTCGCGGAAGGCACGGCCGGTCGCGGCGTTGAGCACACCCTCTTCCTCGAAACGCGAGAAGGCGTCGGCCGACAGCACTTCGGCCCACTTGTAGCTGTAGTAACCGGCGGCATAACCACCGGCGAAGATGTGGGCGAAGCTGTTGGCGAAGCGGTTGTAGGCCGGCGGACGCATCACCGAGACCTCGTCGCGCACGGACTCCAGCACCTGCAGCACGCTGCGGCCATCGCCGTGGGTGGCGTGCAGTTCGAAGTCGAACAGCGAGAACTCCAGCTGGCGCACCATCATCATCCCGGACTGGAAGTTCTTGGCCGCCAGCATCTTGTCCAGCAGGTCCTGGGGCAGGGCTTCGCCGGTTTCGTAGTGACCGGAGATCAGCGCCAGGCCCTCGGGCTCCCAGCACCAGTTCTCCATGAACTGGCTCGGCAGCTCCACGGCATCCCAGGCCACGCCGTTGATCCCGGAGACACCGGCATGCTCGATGCGGGTCAGCAGATGGTGCAGGCCGTGGCCGAACTCGTGGAACAAGGTGGTGACTTCATCGTGGGTCAGCAGCGCAGGCTTGCCGGGTGCGGCCGGAGTGAAGTTGCACACCAGGTTGGCCACCGGGCTCTGCAGGGTACCGCTGGCGGTGCGCCGACGGTCGCGGGCGCCATCCATCCAGGCACCGCCACGCTTGTTCGCACGGGCATAGAGGTCGAAGAAGAAGCGGCCGACGTGCTGGCCGTTCTCCCTGATCTCGAACAGGCGCACGTCCGGGTGCCAGGCATCGAAACCCTTCTGCTCGGCGATCTCGATGCCGTACAGGCGCTGGACGATGGCGAACAGGCCGGACAGCACCTTGTCGATGGGGAAGTAGGCGCGCAAGGCTTCCTGGGACACGCTGTAGCGCTGCTCACGCAGCTTCTCGCCATAGAAGCCGCTGTCCCAGCTTTGCAGGTCAGGGCAACCTTGCTCGGCGGCATAGGCCTTGAGCTGTACCAGATCCTGGGCGGCGAACGGCTTGCTGCGCTTGGCCAGGTCCCGCAGGAAACCCAGCACCTGGTCGCTGGACTCGGCCATCTTGGTGGCCAGGCTCAGTTCGGCGAAGCTGGCGAAACCCAGCAGCTTGGCCAGCTCCTGGCGCAAGTCGAGGATCTCCTGCATCACCGGGCCGTTATCGTGCTGGCCGGCGTTGGGGCCCTGGTCGGAGGCCCGGGTGCAGTAGGCGGCGTAGACCTCTTCACGCAGGGCGCGGTCCTGGGCGTAGGTCATGACCGCGTAGTAGCTGGGGAACTCCAGGGTGATCAGCCAGCCGTCCAGGTCCTTGGCCTGGGCCGCGGCGGCCATCTGCGCCTTGGCCGAATCGGTCAGGCCGGCCAGCGCCGCTTCGTCGGTGATGTGCTTGGTCCAGGCCTGGGTGGCATCGAGCAACTGGTTGGAGAAGCGACTGCCCAGCTCGGACAACTTGCTCTGAACCTCGGCGTAGCGCTTCTGCTGCTCCGGCGGCAGGTCGATGCCCGACAGGCGGAAATCGCGCAGGGAGTGTTCGAGGATGGTCTTTTGCGCCACATCGAAACCCGCCGCCTCCGGGCTCTTGGCCAAGGCGTCGAAGGCCTGGAACAGCTCGCGGTTCTGGCCCATTTCGGTGGAGTAGGCGCTCAATGCCGGCAGGCAGGCCTCATAGGCCTCGCGCAGTTCGGCGCTGTTGCACACGGCATTGAGATGGCTGACCGGGCTCCAGGCGGCGCCCAGGCGATCGTTGAGCTCGTCCATGGCCAGCACCAGGCCGGCCCAGGTCGGCGCAGTGGCCTGGGTCTTGAGGATCTCGGCGATGGCGGCGCGGTTGTCAGCCAGGATCTGTTCGATGGCCGGCTGTACGTGTTCGGCACGGATCGCCGAGAACGGGGGCAGGTCATAGGGCTGCAGAAGAGGGTTGTTCACACTCACGGTGGGCACCTTGGCTGGAAGAAACATTGAGCCATCTTAATTACAATCGACCGCAATCGCAGCTATAGACCCCATTAATAAATCTCAGAGAGGCACCTGCACTTGGCCATCCGCACCTATCAGGACCACAGGCCGAAACTCGGCGAACGAGCCTTCGTCGACCGCTCGGCGGTAGTCATCGGCGACGT
The DNA here is from genome assembly GCF_046230915.1 of Pseudomonas sp. KCJK8993. NCBI lineage: Bacteria > Pseudomonadati > Pseudomonadota > Gammaproteobacteria > Pseudomonadales > Pseudomonadaceae > Pseudomonas > Pseudomonas sp. KCJK8993. Next base: position 31,811 of record NZ_JBJJLO010000005.1, on the reverse strand, counting down.
CGAGATCGGCGCCGACAGCTCGGTCTGGCCCCTGACCGTGATCCGCGGCGACATGCACCGCATCCGCATCGGCGCCCGCACCAGCGTGCAGGATGCCAGCGTGCTGCACATCACCCATGCCGGCCCGTTCAATCCCGAGGGTTTCCCGTTGTTGATCGGCGATGACGTGACCATCGCGCATAAGGTCATGCTCCATGGCTGCAGCATCGGCAGCCGGGTCCTGATCGGCATGGGCAGCATCGTCATGGACGGCGCGGTGGTAGAGGACGACGTGATAGTCGGTGCCGGCAGCCTGGTACCGCCGGGCAAGCGCCTGGCCAGCGGCTTCCTCTATGTCGGCAGCCCGGTGAAGCAGGTGCGGCCGCTGACCGACAAGGAACGTGCGTTCTTCACCTATAGCGCCGGCAACTACGTGAAGCTCAAGGACCAGCACCTGGCCGAAGGCTACGACCAGCCCTGACCAACCGTTGCACAGCCCAGGAATTCCCATGCATTACCAAACCGTATTGTTCGATCTCGACGGCACCCTCACCGACCCTCGCGAAGGCATCACCCGCTCGATCCAGTTCGCCCTGGGCAAGCTGGGCATCGACGAGCCGGACCTTGCCAGGCTCGAACACTTCATCGGCCCGCCGCTGCTGCAGGCCTTCATGCAGTTCTATGGCTTCGACGAGGCCCGGGCCTGGGACGCGGTGAACTTCTATCGCGAACGCTTCAAGGTCACCGGCCTGTACGAGAACCGCGTCTTCGACGGCGTCATGCCGCTGCTCGAGACCCTCGGCGGCCAGGGCCGGCAGCTGTACATCGCCACCTCCAAGCCCTGGGTGTTCGCCCGGGAGATCGCTCGTCACTTCGACTTCGCCAAGCACTTCAAGGTGATCTACGGCAGCGAGCTGGACGGCACCCGTACCGACAAGGTGGAGCTGATCGCCCACCTGCTGGAGCAGGAACGCCTGGACCCGGCCGACACCCTGATGATCGGCGACCGCAAGCACGACCTGATCGGCGCGAAGCGCAATGGCCTGGACGCGGCAGCGGTGGGCTACGGCTTCGGCAGCCACGAGGAACTGAGCGCCGAGGCACCGGCCTATCACTTCCAGACCCTGGAGCAACTGCACCAGGCCTTCCTGCCGCGCTGAACCGAGTGCATCGCGGGCCAGCACGCTTATCCCGGTAGGAGCGAGGCTTGCCCGCGATGAGGACGGATCGTCAGATCCAGATCGCATCCCAAAGCGAATAATCTCCTACCTGCTTCACTAACCCCGCGCGTAATGGATTGGCCACGATGTACCGTGCAATGGCCAGTACATCTTCTTCCTTGCGAATGCCCCGATCATGGTAACCACGTTGCCAAACTGCCTCTTTGCGCCGCCGCTGGCGATTCAACGATACGCAAATGCGCGAGCGTGTTATGCCCATCAGCACAGGTAACGTGGTGTCGTGCAGTTCGACCAACCAGTGAAAATGATCGGGCATGACGACAAAGGCCAATGAGCTGGCGAGTTGCTCCTGTTCGGCCTGCTTGAAAGCCGCTACTACCAGGCGCCCCGCTTGCAAATTGTCGAATAGGGGTTCTCGGTCCTGGGTGACAGAGGTAAGGACATAGATGTGCCCGGGCTGGGAATAGCGTCCAGTGCGCAGGCGATGAGCGTGAGGTTTTTGGGGCATGGTCAATCCTCCTTGATCATGTTTCAGGCTAGATCGAAGGAGGCAGAGACGGGGTGTATCTGTAGTGCTAGATGTGTCCGGAAAGGCGCTATCGCGGGCAAGCCTCGCTCCTACGAAAGCAAGCGTGTTCCTGGGTGTGCTTCTAGAGGCCACCCATCAGGGCTTTGAGCGCCGCCTTGCGCTTATCGGGCGACTGGCGGCCGAGCTTTTCAACCGCCGCGTAGAAGGCCGGCCAGTCGCCGTGCACTTCCTTGAACAATGCGGCGAAGGCCGGCACCCACTGGTCGTACAGGCCGAAGGGCAAGAGCCGGGCATTGTTCATGGGGGCGTCGATCCAGGCGTCGTAGCGCTTGGAGCCGGCCCATTGGCTGTCCCGTAGCTGGCGGTAGTCCTGGCGCATGCGCTCGAACTCCTGGGCCTTGCGCTGGCGCATCTGCTCGGCGGGCAAGGGCAGGGCATACAGCTGCTCCAGGCGCTTGCGGGTGTCGAGCACCAGCTGGGTGAACTGGTCGCGCTGGCGCAGCTCGCCATCGGTGGCCGGCGGCAAGCCGCGATAGGCCCGCCATTGCCGGGTGCCTTCCTGCTCGACGAAAGTGGCGAAGGACTCGTTGAACTCGGTGTCGTCCTTTACGTAGAAGCGCTGGTGGGCCAGCTCATGGAAGATCAGGGTCGCCAGGCGCTCGTCGCCCCAGTGCAGCATCGAGCTGATGATCGGATCGTCGAACCAGCCCAGGGTCGAATAGGCCTCCACCCCGCCAACGGCCACATCCAGGCCCTTTTGCTGCAACAGCGCCGCCTCGCCCCGGGCCGCGCCCTGGTTGTAGTAGCCGCGATAGGCCACGCAACCGGCGATGGGAAAGCAATGGGTTTGCGGGGCCAGGGAAAACTCCGGGGTAGCGAACACGTTCCACACCACATAGGGCCGGCCGATATCGACGTACAGCCGATAGCTGCGGTTGTCCGGCAGGTGCAGGTGCTCGCTGGCGAAGGTCCGGGCCCGCTGCGACTGGACCAGGTGGGCCCGCAAGGTAGCGTCGCGGGATGGATCGGCCAGCACCTGGGTTACCGGCGTACGCGCGCGCAACAGCTGTAATTGGCCACTGGCCAGCTGGCTGTAGTAGCTGGCGCTGCTGCAACCGTTGAGCAGCAAAAGCACCAGGATCGGAAACCAAACGCGCCAAACGCGATCAAGTACCCCATGGCTTGGACACGGCCTAGTCAAATCGAATCATCCACAGAGAGTCTGCCCGCAAGACTATCTCGCCTGCCTGGAGCTTTGCCATGCGCGTGTTGCTGCTGACCACCGGATTACTGGCCCTCAACGGCTGTGCCAGCCTGCCCGATCCCGACCCGGCGCAAGCCTGGATCGATCTCGCCCCACCCCAGGACACCACCTTGCAAGCCGTGCAAGTGGACGCCAAGGGCGCCGGGGACCCGCGCTACTTCCAGGTCCAGCCGGGCAGCCATGAATTGACCCTGCGCTACCAGTTCGCCGTGGCCCCGGGCAATATCGGCGCCGACGTGGAGAAGCCGCTATGGCGCGACTGCCAGTTGAACGTGAAATTCAGCGATTTCAGCGCTGGCCAGCGCTACCAGGTGCGGGCCGGCAACATCGGCTTCCATCCCTGGGCCAGGCTCTACGACGAACAGCACACCCTGCTGGGCAAGGCACAACCAGCGGGCTGCCAGCGCAGCTGATCGGCGCTATGCTGGGGCTCCTTCGCTAACCCGGCCCCTTGTTCATGCGCCTGCCACTGCTGATCCTCGCCCTTGCCACCCTCACTGCCTGCAGCACGCCACTGCCCAGCGTCGACCCGCAACAGGCCTGGATCGACTTGGCCACCCCGGCGCCGGGGGGCCGGCTGCTGATGGCCGAGCGCCTGGACAACCAGCGCCTGAGCGACGGCCGGTTCTTCCAGGTCACTCCCGGTAGCCACGAATTGATGGTGCGTTTCGATTTCGAAGTGTTCGCCGGCGGCATGGGCATGACCACCGACCCACAGGAGCGGCTGTGCTACCTGAGCCTGCGCTACGACCACTTCCAGGCCGGCCAGCGCTACCGGCTGGAAGCCCGCAACCTGGCGTTCACCCCCAGCGCCCGGCTGTACAACGCCCAGCGCGAGATCGTCGCCGAAGAGCGGATGATCAACTGCGTACCCTGAGCCGGTTCAGCGATCGTTCTTCTGGTAGATGATCTTCTTCGTGCCGTTCTCGCAGCTGCCGACCACCATGTTGTCGTCGTGGACCTCGTCATTGGTGACGATTTCCAGGGTGTAGGAGGAGACGCCCCGGGCCTGGATCTTGGCTTCGATCTCGGCCTTGAGTTCCTCGCAGGGCTTGGGCGCGGCCAGGGCCGATGTGGCCAGCGCACAACTTGCTACCGCCAAGGCAAAACGTTTCATGATTGCAAACTCCCTTGTTGCGGCGTGTGCGAACGCACACTCAAGCCGCAGTCAGGTATTCGACCACATTTTCCATGACCCGGTGCTGAACGGGCGCACAGCCTGGGCCTGCCGGCTCCCGATGCGGAAGCCGGCGGCCACGTTCAACCGAGCAGGGTCGCGTCCAGCGTGATGCTGGCCTTGAGCACCTTGGATACTGGGCAACCTTCCTTGGCCTTGCGGCTCAGTTCGTCGAACTGCTGCTGGCTGGCCCCCGGGATCCTGGCCTTGAGGACCAGGTGCACGGCAGTGATGGCGAAGCCGCCATCGACCTGGTCCAGGGTCACTTCAGCCTGGGTATCGATACTCTCGACCTTGAGCCCGGCCTCGCCGAGGATCATGGAAAACGCCATGGAAAAGCAGCCGGCATGGGCCGCGCCGATCAATTCCTCGGGGTTGGTGCCCTTGCCGCCTTCGAAGCGTGCCGTGAAGCCGTAGGGGGCGTCGCGCAGGACCCCGGTTTCGGTGGAAATCGATCCCACGCCGGTTTTCAGGTCGCCTTGCCAATGGGCCGAAGCCTTTTTCTGGATAGCCATGTATCTCTCCTCGAGGAAGCGGTGCAGGGGAATTCCCGCGCCTCAAGGGTTCTGAGGACAGATCCGCGGGCAAAGTTCAGCCGGTCTGCAGCGACCATTCACCCGACAAATTCACTCTGGCTATTGAAACTCGGGTATATGCCCACATTGCATAGGTCTGACTGACAGATTTCGGCAGGTTTTGCGCGTGTAAAAGCCTGCACACCTCAAGGAGAAGCAGGCTTATGCAATCGCTGTCCGCTGTGAAGTTCTCGACCCTCGACCTGGTGCCCGTGCGTGAAGACGGCAGCCCGGCCCAATCCCTGCGCAATTCCCTGGACCTGGCCCAGCATGTAGAAAAGTTCGGCTATACCCGGTTCTGGGTCGCCGAGCACCACAACATGGATGGCATCGCCAGTTCCGCCACCTCGGTGCTCATCGGCTATCTGGCCGGCGGCACCTCGACCATCCGCATCGGCTCTGGCGGGGTGATGCTGCCCAACCACGCGCCGCTGGTGATCGCCGAGCAGTTCGGCACCCTGGAAAGCCTGTACCCGGGACGCATCGACCTGGGCCTGGGCCGGGCTCCGGGCTCGGACCAGATGACCGCGCGGGCCCTGCGCCGGGAACGTTCCGGCAGCGCCGACGACTTCCCCGAGGATGTGGCCGAGCTGATGGCCTACCTGGGCCCGCGCTCCCCGGAACAGCGAGTGATCGCGATGCCCGGCACCGGCAGCAACGTGCCGGTGTGGCTGCTGGGTTCCAGCCTGTTCAGCGCGCAGTTGGCTGGGGAGCGAGGCCTGCCCTACGCCTTCGCCTCGCACTTCGCACCGCGCTACATGCATGAGGCGATCCGCGTGTATCGCAATCACTTCAAGCCTTCGGCGGTACTGGACAAACCCTACGTGATGCTCGGCGTACCACTGGTAGCCGCCGATACCGACGAGCAGGCCGACTACCTGGCGACCTCGGTGTACCAGCGCATCCTCGCCCTGATGCGCGGCCAGAGCCTGGTCCAGCGCAAGCCGGTCAAGAGCATGGACGGCTTGTGGCTGCCCCATGAAAAGGACGCGGTGGGGAGTTTCCTCGGCCTGGCGATGATCGGCAGCCCGGCGAAGATCCGCGCCAGGCTGGAAGTGCTGGTGGAACAGACGGGCGCCGACGAGTTGATCTTCACCTGCGACCTCTACGAGCACGCCGACCGCCTGCATTCCTACGAGCTGCTGTCCCAGGTGATGAAGGGCTGAGCGGGCCTGGATTCCGGGCACAAAAAAGCCGACGCCTGGCGTCGGCTTGGTTTTTCCCGGAGGCTACAAGGGATCAACCGCGCTTGTAGACGATCTCCTTGGTGCCGGCTTCGCAGGAGCCGACCACCTTGCCATCGGCCGCGGCGCCCTTGTCGACCACTTCCAACGAGTAGTGGGGGACGCCCTTGGCATCGATCTTCGCGGCGATCTCGCTCTTGAGCTCCTCGCATGGCTTGCCGGCGGCAAGGGCAGTTCCCGCAAGACTGAACAGAGCAGCAGCTAAAACTAGTTTTTTCATCGGTCACATTCCCTGGTCGGATCAACAGTGGCGGCGTGAATGCCAGCCTGACAGAGGCTCAAGACAGTTGTAGCGCTTTGCCATTTCCTATGGCACTCGGCCAGCGCACAAGTTCCAGAGCCTAGCTCAAGCCCTCAACTATTGGCAATGCGGAAGCCAACCTTGAGGGTGACCTGGAAATGCGCCGCCTTGCCGTCCTTGATATGGCCACGGGTCTCGGTGACTTCGAACCACTCCAGGTGCTTGATGCTCTTGTGTGCCTCGGCCAGCGCATTGTTGATCGCGTCTTCGATGCTGTTGGGCGAAGAACCGACCAGCTCGACCTTCTTGTAGGTGTGATGATCACTCATGGCACTCTCCTTTTCCGGTGGTGAACTAAAGCCTAGCAGTGATTGCCCGCTGCACTTGTGGCGCCTTGTCTCAGGGGAAGTTCAGATTTTCTGCACTTTCCCAAGGCCGTGCAGTCGGAACCTACACACTTCATCACCACGTTGCAGGAGAGCCCACATGGCCAATTCGTCGTTACGCAAAGCCTCGCTGGAAAGTATGGAAGCCGAGATCGAGAGCCTGCTCAAATCCCTGGAGAGCCTCAAGGATGATGCTTCCGAGGAGTCGCGCAAGACCCTCAAGACCCTCAAGAGCAATGCCGAAAGCGCGCTGAAACATTCGCGCAGCCTGCTCAGCGATGCCTATGAAGAGGTCAAGGTGAAAACCCGCGAGACCGGGATCGCCACCCGCGACTACGCCCAGGAGCACCCCTGGACCACCGCCGGCGTCGCCGTCGGGGCCATCGGCCTGCTGGCCGCCTATCTGTTGTGCAAGCGCAACAACTGAGTCCGGCTCTTCACAGCAGAACTCAAGCCGGTTGGCGCAGTTCGGTCTTCAGCCACTGCGCCAGCTGCCGGGCGCGCCCGTCGGCGGCGCGCTTGGGCGACCATAACGCCAGCTGCCCCGGGGTCTCGCAAAAGCCCCAGGGCGCCACCAGCCGACCCGCCAGCAAGTCCTCGGCCACCAAGGGTTGCGGGGCGATCGCCACCCCCAGCCCGGCCACCGCCGCCTCCAGCAAATAATACAGATGCTCGAACCCCTGGCCGTATTTCAGTGCCTCGGGGGCGATGCCGTTGCGCCGTGCCCAACTGGGCCAGGCCTGGGGTCGTGAGGTGGTGTGCAGCAGCGGCTCGGCCACCAGGGCCGTCGCCGGTGCCTGGTGCAGGCGCGGATAACCGGCGTAGCGCGGGCTGAGCACCGGGCCGATGCGTTCGCCGGCCAGCTCATGCACCTGCATGTCCGCCGGCCAAGGCGGCTCGGCGAACACCAGCAGGGCATCCAGCCCCGGCCGTCGTGGGTCCAGATCGCCTTCGCCGGCGGACAGGTGCAGGCGCAGGTCCGGCAGGTCGGCATTGAGCCGGCCCAGGCGCGGAATCAACCAGCGCGCCAACAGGCTGCCGGAACAACCGAGGACGAAAGGCGCATCGGCGCCGCCTTGAGTGAGTTCGGCACAGACATCCCGCAAGCGTTCGAAGGCCTCGCTGCTGGCGTCCCGCAGGCGTACCCCGGCATCTGTGAGTTTAACGCCACGCCCATCCTTGCTGAAAAGGCTCAGCCCCAAGTGTTCCTCAAGCACCTTCAATTGCCGGCTGACCGCGCCGTGAGTGACATGCAGCTGCTCGGCGGCCTGGCTGACGCTGTTCAACCGGGCAGTGGCTTCGAAGGCCCGCAGGGCATTCAGGGGGGGCAGGTCGCGGCTCATTTGACTTGTGAGTTTTCCTGACATGTTGTGGCGATCTTATCGGTTTTCAGCGCCCGATGGCAGGGGTAGAGTGGGGTCCATTGTTTCCACGCTTTCTTCCACGAATCCATCCGGGAGCGCTCCAATGACCCAGTCCCAATTGCGTAATGGTCCTGACGAAAACGGCCTGTTCGGCGGGTTCGGCGGCCGTTATGTCGCAGAAACCCTGATGCCGCTGATCCTCGACCTGGCCCGTGAATACGAAAAGGCCAAGCAGGACCCCAAGTTCCTCGAAGAGCTGGCCTACTTCCAGCGCGACTACGTCGGCCGCCCCAGCCCGCTGTACTTCGCCGAGCGCCTGACCGAGCACTGCGGCGGCGCCAAGATCTACCTCAAGCGTGAAGAGCTCAACCACACCGGCGCGCACAAGATCAACAACTGCATCGGCCAGATCCTCCTGGCCAAGCGCATGGGCAAGCAGCGCATCATCGCCGAGACCGGCGCCGGCATGCACGGCGTGGCCACCGCCACCGTGGCTGCGCGCTTCGGCCTGCAATGCGTGATCTACATGGGCACCACCGACATCGAGCGCCAGCAGGCCAACGTATTCCGCATGAAGCTGCTGGGCGCCGAGGTGATCCCGGTCGTGGCCGGCACCGGCACCCTCAAGGATGCGATGAACGAAGCCCTGCGCGACTGGGTGACCAATGTCGACAACACCTTCTACCTGATCGGCACCGTGGCCGGCCCCCACCCGTACCCCGCCATGGTCCGCGACTTCCAGGCGGTGATCGGCAAGGAAACCCGCGAGCAGATGCAGGCCCACGAAGGTCGCCTGCCGGACAGCCTGGTGGCATGCATCGGCGGCGGCTCCAACGCCATGGGCCTGTTCCATCCGTTCCTCGATGACCAGGGCGTGCAGATCATCGGCGTCGAGGCCGCGGGCCACGGCATCGAGACCGGCAAGCACGCCGCCAGCCTCAACGGCGGGGTGCCCGGCGTACTGCACGGCAACCGCACCTTCCTGCTGCAGGACGACGATGGCCAGATCATCGATGCCCACTCGATTTCCGCCGGCCTGGACTATCCCGGCATCGGCCCGGAACACGCCTGGCTGCATGACATCGGCCGGGTCGAGTACACCTCGATCACCGATACCGAGGCCCTCGAGGCATTCCACCAGTGCTGCCGCCTGGAAGGCATCATCCCGGCGCTGGAGTCCTCCCATGCTCTGGCGGAGGTATTCAAGCGTGCACCCAACCTGCCCAAGGACCACCTGATGGTGGTCAACCTCTCGGGCCGTGGCGACAAAGACATGCAGACCGTGATGCACCACATGCAACAGTCCCAGCAGGAGAAACACTGATGAGCCGCCTGCAAACGCGCTTTGCCGAACTCAAGGAACAGAACCGCGCCGCCCTGGTGACCTTCATCACCGCCGGTGACCCGAACTACGACACGTCCCTGGCGATCCTCAAGGGCCTGCCGGCCGCCGGCGCCGACGTGATCGAACTGGGCATGCCCTTCACCGACCCCATGGCCGACGGCCCGGCGATCCAGCTCGCCAACATCCGAGCCCTGGGCGCCAAGCAAAACCTGGCGAAAACCCTGCAGATGGTCCGCGAGTTCCGCGTGGACAACAGCGACACGCCGCTGGTGCTGATGGGCTACTTCAACCCGATCCACCACTACGGCGTACCGCGCTTCATCGCCGATGCCAAGGCCGCCGGGGTCGATGGCCTGATCGTGGTGGACATTCCGCCAGAACATAACAGCGAGCTGTGCGACCCGGCCCAGGCCGCAGGCATCGACTTCATCCGCCTGACCACGCCGACCACCGACGACACGCGCCTGCCCAAGGTGCTCGACGGCAGCTCGGGGTTCGTCTACTACGTGTCGGTGGCCGGGGTGACCGGCGCCGGCGCCGCGACCCTGGAACATGTGGAGCAGGCCGTGGCCCGCCTGCGCCGGCATACCGACCTGCCCATCAGCATCGGTTTCGGCATCCGTACCCCGGATCAGGCCGCGGCCATCGCCCGTCTGGCCGATGGCGTGGTAGTGGGCTCGGCGCTGATCGACCACATCGCCAGCGCCGAAACTCCCGCCCAGGCCGTGGACGGTGTGCTGAGCCTGTGTTCGGCGCTGTCCGAGGGCGTGCGCAAGGCCCGGATCGGCTAAGGCCGGGCCAGCAGCGAAAAAGGGTTCCAGGAGCAGTCCTGGAACCCTTTTTTCATTGCCGGGCGCCTCAGAACACGCTCAGGTCCAGAGGCCGCAGCGCGCCCATCCAGATCGCATGCTCGGTGTGATCCCGTAGCTCGTCGCCGGTTTCCGGGTGCAGGAACACCACCAGCCCCTGGCGATTGAGCGCCAACCAGGGCACCACCTGGCCGAACAGTTCCGGCCCGAAGGCCAGCTGGCAACTCCAGTCCGGATGCGGCCCGACTTGCCGCTCGTGGACCCGGCCCATGCGCAGGTCGAACAATTGCGCCGCCTGCTCGCACAAGGCCCGGGCCTGGTCGATGGTGCTGGCGTCAAAATAGACATGGGCGTGATAGCCCTTGATGCATTGCATGCAAACCCTCGCGATGTAAGACGAACCCTCGTGGCCCGCCACAGGTCACAAGCCTACCAGTAGGAAACAAGGAGGCCCGGCCATGAAAAATGCCGAAACCCCAGTGGTCAAGCTGGCGCTCTATGGTGCCATGAGCAGCCTGGGCAGTGCGCTGATGGCGGAAAGCCTGAGGCGCCAGCATGAAGTCATCGCCATTCTCGACGATCTCACCGCCCTGGCCCCGCGCCCTGGCTTGCGCACCAAGGGCGGTAATCTGTTCGATGCCGAGGGGGTGCAGCAGAGCGTAGCCGGCTGCTCGGCGGTGATCTGCCTGCTGGATGCTCCCGGCCTGCCGGGCAGTGCGATCCCGGGCAGGGTCGCCGATCCGCTGGCCCAGGTGCAGGCGGCCGATGCGCTGGTTGCAGGCCTGCAAGCGGCCAAGGTCCAGCGGCTGGTCCTGGTGGGCAATTTCGCCATTCTCGACGACCCGCCCGTCTATACCAGCCTGCCCCGTCACGCTGCCGAGGAGATCCTCGAGGCCCTGCACAACAGCCCGCTGGACTGGACCCTGGTCAACGCCCCGCGTTCGGTGGCCGGGCTGGGTATCGAACACTTCAACCAGGTGGGCGAGAGCCTCGAGCCCGGGCTCGCCGAGCCTCTGCGGCGGCTCAACGGCGTGGCCGTGGGCATCAATGACGAGCTGCGCCTGAATCTGCACCTGCGCGAGCACGTGGAGTTCGTCGGCATCCACGAAAACGCTTGATGCTCAGGACAGGGGAGCCAGGCTCGCCGCCACGTCCAGCAGCTGTCGGCGCAACCACAGGTGGGCCGGATCGGTGTCGTTGCGCCCATGCCAGATCGCCAGCAGCGGCGATGGCTCGACCGCCAGCGGCAAAGGCCGCTGGCACAGGCCCAAGCGCCGCTCAAGATCCCGAGCCAGGGGTTGCGGCACGATCGCCACCAACGGCGACTGCTCCAGCAACTGCGGCAGCACCAGGGAGTGGGGCAGGGTGACCTTGTACCGGGGCCGGCGCCCGATCGCCGCCATGGCTTGCTCCAGCTGCTGGCGGTGGAACATCTCCGATTGCCGGGCGATGCCGCGCTCGAGGATGTAGCCGTTGACCGCGCCTTCCTCCTGGCCACCGACCGAAAGGATGACCAAGGGGCAGTCCGCCAGGGCCTGCAGCGTCACCTGCGGCAGCTCGAGCAGCGGGTGGCCGGGACACATCAGCAATACATCGCGCTGCTCCCACAGGCAGGCGCTGTGCACCCGCCGCGGCAACTCGGCGAACATGCCGATGGCCAGGTCGATACGCCCGACATCGATCTGTTCGGCCAGGTCCAGGCGGGTCGAGGGCCGGACCACCAGGTCCACCCCCGGCGCCTGCCGGGCCAGGCGCTGCAGCAATGGCGCCAGCAGCACCGAACTCAGGTAGTCGTTGCTCGCCAGGGTGAAGGTGCGCACGGCGCTGGCCGGGTCGAAGGCTTCCACGCCCACGGTGCGCTGGATGCTCAGCAACGCCTCGCGCAAAGGGCCGGCGATCGCCTCGGCCCGGGCCGAGGGCTGCATGCCCCGGGCGGTGCGGATGAACAGCTCGTCCTGCAGGGATTCGCGCAGCCGGGTCAGGGCATGGCTGACCGCCGACTGGCTCAAATGCAAGCGCTTGCTGGCCAGGAGGATGCTGCGGTCCTCGTAGACCGCAGCGAAAACCCGCAGCAGGTTGAGGTCGAAACGCGGGAGGCCGGGCACTTCGTCACGGAGCATATTGCATATCCTGCAGGAGGCTATTGCGGATTGTTCGCTTGCCGCCGGGGGCGGGCGCGGGCAACTTTAACAGCATCCGACCCGCACCCAGAACGCCCCGCGACCAAGCCCGGCGATCACGCTGGCGGCTTGCCCGAAGTTCGCTGAAAGCCCTCTGCGTCCCAGGATTGCAGGGCCCGGCAGCGGCGATGGAAGACCACCCTGGAACCACGAACATGAACGCCCCCGATCTCAACGACATCCCGGCCCGGGACTGGGTCGCCACCCGGCTGCCCCGCACCTGGCAACCCTACGCCCGGCTGATGCGCCTGGACCGGCCCATCGGCACCTGGCTGACCCTGCTGCCGGCCCTGGCTTCGCTGCTGCTGTCCGCCGGGCAGGTGCCCCCGGCCTGGCTGGTGCTGGTGTTCTGCCTCGGCGCGCTGCTGATGCGCAGCGCCGGTTGCAGCATCAACGACATCCTCGACCGGCGCTTCGATGCCCAGGTCAACCGCACCCGCCAGCGCCCCCTGGCCAACGGCTCGTTGAGCCTGCATCAAGCCCTGGCCTGCCTCGCGATCCAGCTGTTGTTGGCCGCCGCCTTGCTGTTGACCCTGCAGCCGCTGACGGTGCTGTTGGCCCTGTGCTGCGTGCCCCTGACCCTGGTCTATCCGCTGCTCAAGCGCTTCACCCACTGGCCCCAGGCGTTCCTCGGCGCGGTGTTCAATTGGGGCGTGCTGATGGCCAGCGTGGAAACCACCGGCGCCCTGCAACCCAGCGCCCTGGCGTTGTGGCTCGGTTGCCTGTTCTGGCAGCTGGGCTACGACACCCTGTATGCCTACAGCGACCGTGAAGACGACCTGAAGATGGGCCTGCGCTCCACCGCGACCCTGTTCGCTGGCCAAGGCAAGGCCTGGATCGGCGGCTTCTACACCATGACGCTGTTGTGCTGGGGCGCGGCAGGGTTGCTGGCCGGGGCCAATCCCGGATTCTTCATCCTGCTGCTGCCGATCGGGCTTTCCCTGGCCTATCAGCTCAGCCTGTTCAGCCCCGACGATCCGGGGCCCTGCAACCTCCTGTTCCGCAGCAACTGCCATATCGGCGTCCTGCTGCTGGCCGGGGCCTCGGTAGCCATCGTCTAGCCACGGCCTTCGCCACACCCGCAACAAAAACGACCTCCAACCACACAAGGATTTGTCATATGCCTGCCCGTTCGTTCGCCCCCGCAATGCCCTCGCCAACCTCCGGCAACCCGCCGCAACAGTGGGCGACCCTGCTGCTGCGCCTGGCCCTGGGGGCCATGTATTGCGCCCACGCGCTGTTCAAGATCCTGGTGTTGGGCTGGCCGGGAACGATCAAGCTGTTCAGCCTCACCGGCATGCCCGAGTGGCTGACCTACCCGGCGGTGGCGGCGGAACTGCTGGGCGGCTTGCTGCTGATCCTGGGGATAGGCGTGCGCTGGGTGGCCCTGGCGCTGCTGCCGATGCTGCTGGGGGCCATCGCCTTCGTCCATGGCGCCCACGGCTGGATCTACACCAGCCCGGGCGGTGGCTGGGAATACCTGGCCTTCCTGGCCGTGGTGTCGCTGGCGTTGGTCTGCCTGGGCAACGGCGCGCTGTCCCTGGCCGGATTGTTCAAGGCCCCGGTCAAAGGGCAATGGACGGCAACGCCAAGCCCTTGAGGGCCTGGGCGCTGGTGGCTTGCTCGGCCATCAGCCAGTCGACGAAACGCTGGATCAGTGGCCCCCGGCGTTTACGCTGGGGCAGCACCACGCCACCGGCATTGCGAGCAAGGACTGGGGTAAGCCCTGCGGCAATGCTTTACCCTGACGCCTCTGAACACGCTGAACGCGAGGACCCATGGCCTGGCCAGACCGCCATTCACTGCTGCCGTTCCTGAGCTGGCTGCCACGCCAGACTCGCGCCAGTGTCGGCCGCGACCTGCTGGTGGGCCTGAGCGGGGCGATCCTGGCGCTGCCGCAATCGATCGCCTATGCCCTGATCGCCGGGCTGCCGCCGGAGTACGGGCTGTACGCGGCCATCGTCCCGGTGCTGGTGGCCTGCCTGTGGGGCTCGTCCTGGCACTTGATCTGCGGCCCCACGGCGGCCATTTCCATCGTTCTCTACACCAGCGTCAGCCCCCTGGCGATGCCGGCTTCGGCGGACTACATCACGCTGATCCTGCTCCTGACCCTGCTGGCCGGCATCTTCCAGTGGCTGCTGGGGATGCTGCGCTTCGGCGCGCTGGTGAACTTCGTCTCGCATTCGGTGGTGCTGGGCTTCACCCTCGGCGCGGCGGTGGTGATCGCCCTGGGCCAGTTGCCCAACCTGATGGGCCTGGACCTGCCGAACCAGGCCACCGCCCTTGGCAGCCTGGGCCTGCTGTTGCAGCACCTGGGCGACCTCGACCGGCCGTCCCTGCTACTGGGGCTCGGTACCCTGGCGCTGGGGGTCGGCTTCAAGCTGCTGGCCCCGCGCTGGCCAGGCCTGCTGCTGAGCCTGGTGCTCAGTGCGCTGGCGGTCTGGCTGCTGCCGGGGCTGTTCGGCCAGGTACGGCTGGTGAGTGCCTTCGCCGGCCACTTGCCGCCCCTGAGCCCGTTGCCGCTGGACCTGGAGCTGGTCCTGCGGCTGCTGCCCAGCGCCGTGGCGGTGGGCATGCTGGGGCTGGTGACCAGCCTGTCGATCGCCCGCTCGCTGTCGGCCCGCTCGGAGCAACTGCTCGACGCCAACCAGGAAGTGCGCGCCCAGGGCCTGTCGAACATCGTCGGGGCCTTCTTCTCCGGCTACCTGTCCTCCGGCTCCTTCACCCGCTCGGGGCTGAGCTACGAGGCCGGCGCCCGTTCGCCCCTGGCCGGGGTCTTCTCGGCGCTCTGGGTGGCACTGTTCACAGTGGCCGGCGCCGGGCTGATCGCCCATATCCCGATCCCCGCCATGGCCGGCAGCATCCTGCTGATCTGCTGGGGCCTGGTGGATCACCGGGCCATTCGCGCCTTGTTCCGGGTCAGTCGCGCCGAGTTCGCCGTGATGAGCCTGACCTTCATCGCCACCTTGCTCCTGGAATTGCAGACCGCGATCTATGCCGGGGTCCTGGCGTCGCTGTTCTTCTACCTCAAGCGCACCTCGCAACCCCGGGTGCAGTACAGCCGCGAAGGCGACGAGGACATCCTGCGGGTCGGCGGCTCGATCTTCTTCGGCGCCAGCCATTACCTGCAGGTGCGGATGCAGCGCTGCCACGGGGCGAAACTGGTGATCGACGCGCGGCAGATCAACTTCATCGACTATTCGGCAGTGGCGATGCTGCACCAGGAGGCGCGCCGGCTCAGGCGCCAGGGCGGCAGCCTGACCCTGCGCCGGGCGCGGGCCTCGGTGATCGAGGAATTGCGCAAGCTCGAAGGCGCGGATAAATGCCCGATCCGCTTTGAGGATTGAGCATGGGTTGCTGTGGGGTCATAGCGACGAACCCATCGCCAGCCGGCTATTGGCGATGAACGATGAGGCGAGCCGTCAGAGCGCCAGCTGGCGCCGCAGCTCGGCCAGTACCGGGGCGCTGTCCGGGCGCACGCCACGCCACAGGAAGAAGGCTTCCGCCGCCTGCTCGGCGAGCATGCCCAAGCCATCGAGCACCTGGGCCGCGCCCTGTGCGCTGGCCCAACGGCAGAAGGTGGTCGGCTCCTTGCCGTACATCATGTCGTAGCACACCGTCCTGCCCGGCTCGACCAGGCTGCCGGAGATCGCCGGCAACTCGCCCGAAAGACTGGCGGAAGTGGCGTTGATGATCAGGTCCACCGACTCTTCCAGCCAGTCGTAACCGCTGGCCGACACCAGCCCCAGGTCGGCGAAGGCCGCGGCCAGTTGCTCGGCCTTCTCCACGGTGCGGTTGGCGATCACCACCGAGGCCGGTTGCTCGGCCAGCAACGGCTCCAGGGCACCACGCACCGCGCCACCGGCGCCCAGCAGCAGGATGCGCTTGCCCTTGAGGCCGACCCCGGCGTTGACCGTCAAGTCGCGTACCAGCCCGGCACCGTCGGTGTTGTCGCCCAGCAAGCGGCCATCGGCCTGCTTGCACAGGGTGTTCACTGCGCCGGCGCGCTGCGCCCGCTGGGTGAGGCTGTCGCACAGGCGGTAGGCTTCTTCCTTGAACGGCACGGTGACGTTGGCCCCGCGCCCGTGGGCGAAGAAGCGCCGGGCGGTGCCGGCGAAGTCGTCCAGGGGCGCCAGCAGGGTGGCGTATTCCAGCTGCTGGCCGGTCTGTTCGGCGAACAGCCGGTGGATCAACGGCGACTTGCTGTGGCCGATCGGATTACCGAAGACAACGTACTGGTCCATCTCTTCCCCCTTTGTGCACTGCCGATTCATCCGCCCGGTCCGCTCAGTGGGCGCCGGCCAGCCAGTCGCGATCCTTGAGGAAGTACTCGGTCAGGCGCGCTTCCTCGCTGCCCGGCTCGGCCTTCCAGTCATAACCCCAGCGCACCTGCGGCGGCAGCGACATGAGGATCGACTCGGTGCGGCCGCCCGATTGCAGGCCGAACAGGGTGCCACGGTCGTAGACCAGGTTGAATTCCACGTAGCGGCCCCGGCGGAACTCCTGGAATTCGCGCTGTTGCTCGGTGTAGGGGGTGGCCTTGCGGCGCTGGATGATGGGCAGGTAGGCCTCGATGTAGGCATCGCCGATGGCGCGCATGAAGGCGAAGCTGGTGTCGAAGTCCCATTCGTTCAGGTCGTCGAAGAACAGGCCGCCGATGCCCCGCGGCTCGTTGCGGTGCTTGATGTGGAAGTAGCTGTCGCACCAGGCCTTGTAGCGTGGATAGACATCGGGGCCGAAGGGCGCGCAGGCGCGTTCGGCGACCCGGTGCCAGTGCACGCAGTCTTCCTCGTTGCCGTAGTAGGGGGTCAGGTCGAAGCCGCCGCCGAACCACCAGACCGGTTCCTCGCCTTCTTTCTCGGCGATGAAGAACCGTACGTTGGCGTGGGAAGTCGGTACATGGGGGTTATGTGGATGGATCACCAGGGACACGCCCAGGGCCTCGAAGCCGCGACCGGCCAGTTCCGGCCGGTGGGCACTGGCCGATGGCGGCAGGCCGTTGCCGAACACATGGGAAAAGTTGACTCCGCCTTTTTCGATCACCGCGCCATCGCCGATCACCCGAGTACGGCCGCCACCGCCGGCAGGGCGGGTCCAGGCGTCCTCGATGAAACGGGCGCCGCCGTCTTCGGTTTCCAGTGCGGCGCAGATACGGTCTTGCAGGTCGAGCAGGTAGGCCTTCACGGCCTCGGTGCGGGTAGTCATGGCATCACCTTGGGTCGGGCAAAGCTACGCGGCGCTAGGGATGACGCGCAGGCCGGCGCAAATGGGCGCGTAGCATAACACCGCGCCGGGGCCTGCCACAGTTGACGAAGGTCAAGCAGAGGAGTCCGATAGGGCACTTTTAACAGGCGATCGAGGAGAGAGGAAAAATGGCCAAACGTATCCAGTTCCGCGCCCATGGCGGCCCCGAAGTACTTGAGTATGTGGATTACCAGCCGGCCGAGCCGGGCCCGCAGGAAGTGCGGGTCAGCAATCGGGCGATCGGCCTGAACTTCATCGACAACTACTACCGCAGTGGCTTGTATGCACCACCGGCCTTGCCCTCGGGCATGGGTTTCGAAGGCGCGGGGGTGGTCGAGGCGGTGGGCAGCGCGGTGACCCGCTTCAAGGTCGGCGACCGGGTGGGCTACGGCAGCGGCCCGCTGGGCGCCTACAGCGATGTGCATGTACTGCCCGAAAGCAACCTGGTGCTGCTGCCTGAGGGCATCGGTTTCGAGCAGGCGGCGGCGGTGATGCTCAAGGGCCTGACCGTGCAGTACCTGCTGCGCCAGACCTACGAACTCAAGGGCGGCGAGACCGTGCTGTTCCACGCGGCGGCAGGTGGCGTCGGCGCCCTGGCCTGCCAGTGGGCCAAGGCCCTGGGGGTGAAGCTGATCGGTACCGTCAGCTCGCCGGAAAAAGCCGCCCTCGCCAAGGGCCTCGGCGCCTGGGAAACCATCGACTACAGCCATGAGAACGTGGCCCAGCGGGTGCTGGAGCTGACCGGCGGACGCAAATGCCCGGTGGTCTACGACGGTGTCGGCAAGGACACCTGGCTGACGTCCCTGGACTGCCTGGCGCCACGCGGCCTGATGGTCAGCTTCGGCAACGCCTCGGGGGCGGTGGAAGGGGTGAATCTGGGAATCCTGGCGGCCAAAGGCTCGCTGTACGTGACCCGGCCGACCCTGGGCAGCTACGCCGACAACGCCGAGAACCTGCAACGCATGGCCGACGACCTGTTCGGCATGATCACCAGCGGCCACATCAAGGTCGAGATCAACCAGCGCTTCGCCCTGGCGGACGCGGCCAAGGCCCACGTCGAACTGTCGGCGCGGCGCACCACCGGTTCCACGGTACTGCTGCCCTAGCCTGGGGAAACAGCGGGCGAGGGTGGCGCGCTCCAATCGGCGCCGCAGCCCTCGCCAGCGCGGCTCAGGAAGGCCGGATCACCTTGCCGGTGGCCAGGTCGCGGATCAGGCTGGGGTTCTTGCGCCCGCCCAGGCTGCCACTCAGGACCAGGTCCAGCTGCCCCCGGAAGTACTGCTCGACCCGCAACCGGGTCCGCGCCGCCGGCCGCCCCTGGGGGTTGGCCGAGGTGGAGATCAACGGCCCGACCAGGGCACAGAGCTCGCGCACCAACGGATGATCGCTGACCCGCAAGGCCACGGTGTCGTGGACCCCGGTGACCCATTCGGGCAACAGGTTCTGATGGGGCACCAGCCAGGTATTGGGCCCCGGCCAGGTGCTGGACATGCGTTCGATCCAGGTTTCGGGGAAATCCTCGAACAGGAAGTCGAACTGGTGGATATTGTCGGCGATCAGGATCAAACCCTTGTCCACCGACCGCGACTTGATCGCCAACAGGCGATCCACCGCCTCTTCGTTCCACGGATCGCACCCCAGGCCCCAGACTGCTTCGGTTGGATAGGCAATCACCGCCCCTGCGCGAATCTCTCGTGCGGCTTGTTGCACACGCCAACTGCTGACCATTGCCGACTCTCCAGATAAAAGCTGTGCGCAGTTTACCGATCCTGCTTATAAAACCTAGCTCAGGCGCGCAAACCAGCGCCCGTTTTCATTGACCACGCGACCATCGACCTCCAGTTCGGTCAGGCTCGCCAGCACCCGCGGCAGGGGCCAGCCACTGGCCAGCGCCAGGGCCTCGCTGCCCTGGGGAGCGGCTTGCAGCAAGGCCAGCAGCGGATGGGAATCGGTGGCGACCGGCTCGGCTGGCGGCGGCAAGCGCTGCCAGCCCTGCAGCGTCTCGAGGATGTGCTGGACGCTTTCCACCAGCACCGCGCCATCGCGAATCAGCTGGTGACAACCGCGGGCGCCGGGGTGATGGATCGAACCGGGAATGGCATACACCTCGCGCCCCTGTTCTGCCGCCAGCCGGGCAGTGATCAGCGAGCCGCTGGCGACACTGGCCTCGACCACCAGCACCCCCAGGGACAGGCCGCTGATGATCCGGTTGCGCCGAGGAAAATGCTCCGGACGCGGCCCGGTATCCAGGGCGAACTCGGACACCAGCGCGCTGCCTTGCTCGACCATCGCCCGGGCCAGCTCCCGGTGATGCTGTGGATAACAATTTTCCAGGCCGGTGCCGAGCACCGCCACGGTGCGCCCGCCGACCTCCAGCGCCGCCCGGTGCGCGGCCCCGTCGATGCCCAGGGCCAGGCCGCTGGTGATGACGAAACCGGCCGCGGCCAGGTTCCGGGAAAACGCCGCCGCCGTATCCAGGCCGGGCCGCGAGGCACGCCGGCTGCCCACCAGCGCCAACTGTGGCGACTCGAGGATCGTCGGATCGCCGGCCACGAACAGCAGGGGCGGGGCGTCCTCCAACTGGGCCAGCAACGCCGGGTAGCCGGGCTGGTCCCACATCAGCAAATGCCTGGCCTGGCCGTCTATCCAGGCCAGTGCACGCCGAGCATCCTCGCGCACCGTAGCGCTGCGCCGGGCCTCGGCACAGGCCGCCGGCAATCCCAGGGACTGCCAGGCAGCGGCCGGGGCGCTGAGGGCCTTGGCCGCACCACCGAAAGCCTGGAGCAGGCGCTTGAAACGCATGGGGCCAAGGCCAGGCAGGCCATGCAAACGTAAACGGGCCTCCAGTTCCGCAGGGGAAATGGCGCCAATGGTCGAGTGCGACATGGATCATCCTTGATCGTCATGGCTGCGGCATACACCGGAACAACCTGTGGATAAATCTGTTGGTAACTTGTTGAGGAACACCTTCCCTCAAGACCCCAGGCACTTGCCCGGGCACTCTTGGCCAAGCCAGGCTGGCACGGACGCGCATGGATGGGAAAAAGCGCCGGCGATGCGCCTGCAGCCCAGGGACAGCAAGGCGAACAGTGATTTCCTCAGGGGCTGAATCCCTTTATCATGTGCGTTCGCGTGAAACGCCAAAGCCAGCACGGCTCGCTCCCTTGCAGAGCACGTTTTACATCGGCGGCCCAGGTCCAGGACCTGCCCGGACGCCGGATCCGCCCTCATTTCACACGTGTAGCAATTACGCCTATGGCCATTTTAAACATCCTCGAATTCCCCGATTCGCGCCTGCGCACTATCGCCAAACCCGTGGCCGTAGTGGACGACGAAGTGCGTCAGTTGGTCGACGACATGTTTGAAACAATGTATGAGGCCCCGGGCATCGGCCTGGCGGCGACCCAGGTCAACGTGCACAAGCGCGTCGTGGTCATGGACCTGTCCGAAGACCGCAGCGAGCCCCGGGTCTTCATCAACCCCGAGTTCGAGCCCCTGACCGACGAGATGGACCAGTACCAGGAAGGTTGCCTGTCGGTACCGGGCTTCTACGAAAACGTCGACCGCCCGCAGCGGGTCAAGGTCAAGGCCCTGGACCGCGACGGCCAGCCCTACGAGTTGATCGCCGAAGGTTTGCTGGCGGTGTGCATCCAGCACGAGTGCGACCACCTCAACGGCAAGCTGTTCGTCGACTACCTGTCCACGCTCAAGCGCGACCGGATCAAGAAGAAGCTGGAAAAGCAGCATCGCCAGCAGGCTTGATGGCCGTCTTGCAAAGGCTTGCCATGGCAAGCCTTTTTCTTTTTCGCATCTTCAGCAAGCGAGATTCCCCATGACTGAGCCATTGCGCATCGTCTTTGCCGGCACCCCCGAATTCGCCGCCGAACACCTCAAGGCCCTGCTCGCCAGCCCCTACGAGATCGTGGCCGTCTATACCCAGCCCGATCGCCCGGCCGGCCGTGGGCAGAAGCTGATGCCGAGCGCGGTCAAGGCCCTGGCCGTGGAGCATGCGATCCCGGTCTATCAGCCGCAGACCCTGCGCAACGCCGAGGCCCAGGCCGAACTGGCCGCACTCCAGCCGGACCTGATGGTGGTGGTAGCCTACGGCCTGATCCTGCCCCAGGCAGTGCTGGATATCCCACGCCTGGGCTGTATCAACAGCCATGCCTCGCTGCTGCCACGCTGGCGTGGTGCGGCACCGATCCAGCGCGCCGTGCAAGCCGGCGATGCCGAGAGCGGCGTGACCGTGATGCGCATGGAAGCGGGCCTGGACACCGGGCCGATGCTGCTCAAGGTACTCACCCCGATCAACGCCGAAGACACCGGCGGCACCTTGCACGACCGCCTGGCCGCCATGGGCCCGGGCGCCGTGGTGCAAGCCATCGCCGGCCTGGCCGCCGACACCCTGCAAGGCGAAGTGCAGGACGATAGCCTGGCCACCTACGCCCACAAGCTGAACAAGGACGAGGCACGCATCGACTGGAGCCGTCCCGCCGTGGAACTGGAACGCCTGGTCCGCGCCTTCAACCCATGGCCGGTGTGCCATAGCACCCTCGATGGCGAGAGCGTGAAGGTCCTGGCCGCCAACGTCTCCACAGGCCAGGGCGCTCCCGGTGAAATCCTATCCGCCAGCAAGGACGGCCTGGTCGTCGCCTGCGGTGCCGGCGCCCTGAGCCTGACCCGCCTGCAATTGCCCGGTGGCAAGGCCCTGGCCTTCAGCGACCTGTTCAACAGTCGCCGCGAGAAGTTCGCCAGCGGCAAGGTACTCGGCCAATGAATCCACGCCTGGCTGCCGCCCGTGCCCTGGCCGCCGTACTCAGCGGCAAGGCCTCGCTCAACAGCTCACTGCCCGCGCAGTTGGACAAGGTCGAGGAGCGCGATCGCGGCCTGACCCAGGACCTGGCCTTCGGCACCGCCCGCTGGCAACCGCGCCTCGAGCTGCTGGCCGCGCAATTGCTGCAGAAGCCCTTCAAGGCGGCCGACGCCGATGTCCAGGCGCTGCTGCTGGTGGGCCTGTACCAGCTGTTCTACAGCCGCATCCCGGCCCACGCCGCCATCGGCGAGACCGTCGGTTGTGCCGACAAGCTCAAGAAACCCTGGGCCAAGGGCCTGCTCAATGCCGTGCTGCGCCGCGCCCAGCGTGAGGGCGAGGCACTGCTCGCCGGCATGGAGCGCGACCCGGTGGTGCGTACTGCCCACCCGCGCTGGCTGCAGAAATCGCTCAAGGCCTTCTGGCCCGAGCAATGGGAAGCCATCTGCGCCGCCAACAACGCCCATCCGCCGATGATCCTGCGGGTCAACCGCCGCCACCACAGCCGCGATGCCTACCTGGCGCTGCTGGCCGAAGCGGGCGTTGGCGCCAGCGCCTGCCCGTACAGCGCAGACGGCATCCTGCTGGCCGAGGCCAGTGACGTGCGCGGCCTGCCAGGCTTCGCCGAAGGCTGGGTGAGCGTGCAGGACGAAGCCGCGCAACTGGCCGCCGACCTGCTGGACCTGGCCCCCGGGCAGCGGGTGCTGGACGCCTGCTGCGCCCCTGGCGGCAAGACCTGCCACATCCTCGAAGCCGAGCCGGCCCTGGCCGGCGTGGTGGCCGTGGACCTGGAAGCCAAGCGCCTGGTCCGCGTGCGGGAAAACCTCGAGCGCCTGGGGCTGGACGCCCAACTGATCGCCGCCGACGGCCGCGACACCCAGGCCTGGTGGGACGGCAAGCCGTTCCAGCGCATCCTGCTGGACGCGCCCTGTTCGGCTACCGGGGTGATCCGCCGGCATCCGGACATCAAGCTGACCCGCCAGCCCGACGACATCGCGGCCCTGGCGCAACTGCAAGGCGAGCTGCTCGATAGCCTGTGGCAAACCCTCGAGGTGGGCGGCATCCTGCTCTACGCCACCTGCTCGACCCTGCCCACCGAGAACACCGAGGTGATCGGCGCCTTCCTTGCCCGCACCCCGGGCGCCCGGGAGCTGGACCTGGCCACTGCAGCCGGCCTGCGCCAGCCCCACGGCCGCCAGCTGCTGGCCCAGGAGGGCGGCCACGACGGCTTCTACTATGCCAAGCTGATCAAGATCGCCGCCTCGCGCGGGTAAGCACAAGAATCTAGGGAGTAGTGGATGAAGATCATCATCCTCGGCGCCGGCCAAGTAGGCGGCACGCTGGCCGAACACCTGGCCAGCGAAGCCAACGACATCACCGTGGTGGATACCGATGGCGAACGCCTGCGCGATCTCGGCGATCGCCTGGACATCCGCACGGTGCAAGGCCGCGGCTCCTTTCCCACGGTGCTGCGCCAGGCCGGGGCCGATGACGCCGACATGCTGGTGGCCGTGACCAACAGCGACGAAACCAACATGGTGGCCTGCCAGGTCGCCCACACCCTGTTCCACACCCCGACCAAGATCGCCCGGGTGCGCGAGGCCGCCTACCTGACCCGCGCCGGCCTGTTCGACAACGATGCCATTCCGGTGGACGTGCTGATCAGCCCGGAACAGGTGGTGACCAACTACATCAAGCGCCTGATCGAGCACCCCGGTTCGCTGCAGGTGATCGACTTCTACGAGGGCAAGGCCCAGCTGGTGGCGGTGAAGGCCTACTACGGCGGCCCGCTGGTCGGCCAGCAACTGCGCCAACTGCGCGAGCACATGCCCAACGTCGACACCCGGGTGGCGGCGATCTTCCGCCGCGACCGGCCGATCATGCCCACCGGCGACACGGTGATCGAGGCCGACGACGAAGTGTTCTTCATCGCCGCCAAGGCCCACATCCGCGCGGTGATGAGCGAGATGCGCCGGCTCGAGGAATCCTACAAGCGCATCGTCATCGCCGGTGGCGGGCAGATCGGCGAGCGCCTGGCCGAGGCCATCGAGAGCCGCTACCAGGTCAAGATAATCGAGATGAACCCGGCCCGCTGTCGCTACCTCTCCGATACCCTGGACAGCACCGTGGTCCTGCAAGGCAGCGCCTCGGACCGCGACCTGCTGCTGGAAGAGAACATCGCCGACGCCGATATCTTCCTGGCCCTGACCAACGACGACGAGGCCAACATCATGTCCTCGCTGCTGGCCAAGCGCCTGGGGGCGAAGAAGGTCATGACCATCATCAACAACCCGGCCTATGTCGACCTGATCCAGGGTGGCGATATCGATATTGCCATCAGCCCGCAATTGGCCACCATCGGCACCCTGCTGGCCCACGTACGCCGTGGCGATATCGTCAGCGTGCACTCGCTGCGCCGGGGCGCGGCGGAAGCCATCGAGGCCGTCGCCCATGGCGACGCCAAGTCGAGCAAGGTGATCGGACGGGCCATCGGCGACCTCGGCCTGCCGCCGGGGACCACCATCGGCGCGGTCATCCGTGATGAAGAGGTGCTGATCGCCCACGACGATACGGTGATCGAGGCCGGGGACCACGTGATCCTGTTCCTTGTGGATAAAAAACATATCCGCGATGTGGAGAAGCTGTTCCACGTGGGCCTGAGCTTCTTCTGATCGAACGCTGTCTTGTCCACAGGAGGGACGACAATGCTGGAATCGCTGGAAAAAATGCTCGCCAAGGGTGTGGATAACCCACTGCTGCGCTTCGGCCTGGGCAAGGGCTACCTGGATCAGGGCGAGCATGCCCGGGCCGCCGCCCACCTGCACCAGTGCGTGACCCAGGACCCGAAGTATTCCGCGGCCTGGAAATTGCTGGGCAAGGCCTTGCAAGGGCAGGGCGAGCTACAAGCGGCGCGCCAGGCCTGGGAGCAGGGCCTGGAGGCGGCCCGGAGCCAGGGCGACAAACAGGCGGAAAAGGAAATGACCGTGTTCCTGAAAAAACTCGACCGCCAGTCCCAAGGCTGACCCTCACCCGGTAACCGCTGCCGCAGGCGGCGAACGAGCGCAACGCTCGCGGGGGCTCTCAAGATCTCACCAAAGGCTCAGCGAAAGACCGCCAAGCAAGGCCCTGCGGTCCTTTTCGCCGCCTCGCGGGCTCGGCAGCGGCTACCTACAGGGCCGGGCTCAGAGATAGCGCAGGGAGATGCCCTCGGCGTCCACCTGCACCACTTCCATGCGCACCCGTGGCGCGGCCGCCGGCAAGCCCTGCACCTGGCCATAGACCACGGCGCCCCTGGGCAACCGCGCCAGCTGCGGGCTTTGCACATAGACGCCGCTGGCCGAGAGGTTGCGGGTCTGCCCCAGGCATTCGCCGATGCTCTCGTGGGAAATCTTGATACGGAACGACTTGCGGTGATCGGACATCTTCTGCGCCCTTGTCCAGTGTCTGTGGATAATCCTCGAGCGAGGTTATCCACGGATCGTGCCAGCTCTGTCAGTACCAGCGCGCCTCGCCAGGAGGGCGCTTCTTGAAACGCTTCATGCTCCACATGTACTGGCTCGGGTAGGCCGCCACGTAACGCTCGACCACCTTGCTCATGGCCGCGCAGGAGACTTCGGTGTCGGTGCTGTACATGTCCTGCGGAGCCGCCTCGAGGATCACCTTGTAGCCCGAGCCGTCGGGCAGGCGCAGGGCATGCAGGAACACGCCAACGGCCTTGCCGCCGGCCAGCATGTTGGGCACGAACTTGCTGGTCAGGGCCTGGGTGGCGAAGAAGGGCACGAAGATCCCGGCGGATTCGGCCGGTTCCGGGTCGGCGGGAATGCCCACCGAGCCGCCCTTGCGCACTTCCTTGATGACGCTGAGGATGCCTTCCTTGGTGGAGGCCGCCACGCGGTTGCCCAGTTGCACCCGCTGCTTGCGCAGCAGTTCGTCCACCGCCTTGAGCTTGGGCGGACGGTAGAAAATGATCGGTTTGCACTGGCTGCAGTAGAAGTGGTTGAGCACTTCCCAGTTGCCCAGGTGGCTGGTAATGCCCACCACGCCCTTGCCCGAGGCCAGGGCCTGCTGGAGCACTTCCAGGCCCTGGACTTCACGCACCAGGGCAATGGAGCGCTCGGCCGGCCAGATCCAGGCACAAGCGCTCTCGGTCAGGGACTTGCCGATGTCCTTCAGGCTCTGCCCGACGAGACGCTCGCGCTCGGCGGGGTTCATCTGGGGAAAACACTTGGCCAGGTTGATGCGCACCACGTCGCGGGAGCGGTTGGGCGTCTTCCACATGATCCAGCCGATGGCCGCGCCGACCGCCTGCACCGCGCGCCAGGGCAGCAGGGCAAACAACCGCAGGGCTCCCACCAGCAGGGCGCCTTTGAACTTATCCACAGATGACTCCTGATCTCTTGGTCATGACCTAGTCGCAGCCGGCTATTCTAACCAGCCATCGGCGCCTGTGCGAAAGCGCCTGCCGTGGCGCTCATGGCGCCGGGGAGCTCAGGCTGGGGTAACGATCGCAGTCGCGGGTGTGGTCCATGACCATGCCCGAAGCCTGCATCAGCGCGTAGCAGATGGTCGGGCCGACGAAGGTGAAACCGGCCTTGCGCAAGCCTCGGCTCATGGCCTCGGCCTCGGGCGTCACCGCCGGGACCTCGCTGCGATCGGCAAAATGGTTGATCTTCGGCACGCCGCCGACGAAGGACCAGAGGAACGCCACCGGATCGTCCAGTTCCAGCCAGGCCTGGGCATTGCGCCGCGCGGCCTCGAGCTTGAGGCGGTTGCGGATGATGCCCGGATCGAGCATCAGCTCGTCGATCTCGGCATCGCTCATCTGCGCCACCCGTTGCACATCGAAGCCGAACAGTACCTGCCGATAGCGCTCGCGCTTCTTCAGCACAGTGATCCATGACAACCCGGCCTGGAACCCTTCGAGCAATAACAACTCGAACAAGCGCTGCCCATCGCGCAGCGGTACGCCCCATTCCTGATCGTGATAAGCCATGTACAACGGATCTTCGGTACACCAAAAGCAGCGTGGCATAAGGCTCCAGGGGGCGTGCGCAGGACCGAATCGGGTATACTCCCGCTCCTTAAATCGCAGCCCAAGTAACAGGTGAATTTCGTGAGCCAGCCTACGCCAGCCGTGCGTACCTTCCAAGACTTGATCCTCGCCCTCCAGCAGTACTGGGCCGAGCAAGGTTGTGTGGTACTTCAGCCCTACGATATGGAAGTAGGCGCCGGCACTTTCCACACCGCCACATTCCTGCGGGCCATCGGCCCGGAAACCTGGAACGCCGCCTACGTGCAGCCAAGCCGCCGCCCCACTGACGGCCGCTACGGCGAGAACCCCAACCGCCTGCAGCACTACTACCAGTTCCAGGTGGTCCTCAAGCCCAACCCCGAGAACTTCCAGGAGCTGTACCTGGGCTCGCTCAAGCACGTGGGCCTGGACCCACTGGTGCACGACATCCGTTTCGTCGAGGACAACTGGGAATCGCCGACCCTGGGCGCCTGGGGCCTGGGCTGGGAAGTCTGGCTCAACGGCATGGAAGTGACCCAGTTCACCTACTTCCAGCAGGCCGGCGGCATCGAGTGCTACCCGGTGACCGGCGAGATCACCTATGGCCTGGAGCGCCTGGCCATGTACCTGCAGGGCGTGGACTCGGTCTACGACCTGGTCTGGGCCGACGGCCCGTTCGGCAAGGTCACCTATGGCGATGTGTTCCACCAGAACGAGGTGGAGCAGTCAACCTACAACTTCGAGCACGCCAACGTCGACAAGCTGTTCGAACTGTTCGATTTCTATGAAAGCGAAGCCAAGCGCCTGATCGAGCTGGACCAGCCGCTGCCGTTGCCGAGCTATGAAATGGTCCTCAAGGCCTCGCACACCTTCAACCTGCTGGATGCACGCCGGGCCATCTCGGTGACCGCGCGCCAGCAGTACATCCTGCGTGTGCGCACCCTGGCGCGTTCCGTCGCGCAAGCCTACCTGCTGGCCCGGGCCAAGCTGGGCTTCCCGATGGCGACCCCGGACCTGCGTGATGAAGTGTTGGCTAAGTTGGAGGCGGCACAATGAGTGCGCAAGATTTTCTGGTTGAACTGGGCACTGAAGAACTGCCACCCAAGGCCCTGGCGACCCTGGCCGAAGCCTTTCTGGCCGGCATCGAAAAAGGCCTGCAGAGCGCTGGCCTGAGCTTTGAAGCCAAGCACGTCTACGCCGCGCCACGGCGCCTGGCGGTACTGATCACCCAGCTG
This sequence comes from Pseudomonas sp. KCJK8993, assembly GCF_046230915.1. Lineage (NCBI taxonomy): Bacteria > Pseudomonadati > Pseudomonadota > Gammaproteobacteria > Pseudomonadales > Pseudomonadaceae > Pseudomonas > Pseudomonas sp. KCJK8993. The sequence continues at coordinate 3,237 of NZ_JBJJLO010000005.1, read as the reverse complement.
GCCACCCAGCAGCCGGACCGCAGCATCAACCTCGACGGCCCGCCACGCCAGGCGGCCTTCGATGCCGAGGGCAACCCGACCCAGGCCGCCCTGGGCTTCGCCAAGAAGTGCGGCGTGGACCTGAGCGAGATCGACCAGAGCGGTCCGAAACTGCGCTACAGCCAGAGCATCAAGGGCAAGCCTACCGCCAGCCTGCTGCCGACCATCGTCGAGGATTCGCTCAACGACCTGCCGATTCCCAAGCGCATGCGCTGGGCCGCGCGCAAGGAAGAGTTCGTGCGTCCGACCCAGTGGCTGGTCATGCTCCTGGGCGATGAAGTCATCGACTGCACCATCCTGGCCCAGAAGGCCGGTCGCGACTCCCGTGGCCATCGCTTCCACCACCCACAGAGCGTGCGCATCACCGCGCCGGCCAACTACCTGGCCGACCTGCGTGCCGCCTACGTACTGGCCGACGCCAACGAGCGCCGCGAGCTGATCAGCAAGCGCACCGAAGAGCTGGCGCGCCTGCAGGAAGGCACCGCCATCGTCCCGGCCGACCTGCTGGACGAGGTCACCGCCCTGGTTGAGTGGCCGGTACCGCTGGTGTGCTCGTTCGAGGAGCGGTTCCTGGAAGTGCCCCAGGAAGCCCTGATCACCACCATGCAGGACAACCAGAAGTACTTCTGCCTGCTGGACGTGGATGGCAAGCTGCTGCCGCGCTTCATCACCGTGGCCAACATCGAGAGCAAGGACCCGCGCCAGATCATCGAGGGCAACGAGAAAGTCGTGCGCCCACGCCTGACCGACGCCGAGTTCTTCTTCAAGCAAGACAAGAAGCAGAAGCTCGAGGACTTCAACCAGCGCCTGCAGAACGTGGTTTTCCAGGAGAAGCTGGGCAGCGTCTACGACAAGGCCGAGCGTGTTTCCAAGCTGGCCGCCTTCATCGCCCCGCGCATCGGTGGCGACGCCCAGCGCGCAGCCCGTGCCGGCATCCTTTCCAAGTGCGACCTGGCCACCGAGATGGTCGGCGAGTTCCCCGAGATGCAAGGCATCGCTGGCTACTACTACGCCCTCAATGACGGCGAGCCGCAAGACGTGGCCCTGGCCCTCAACGAGCAATACATGCCCCGTGGCGCCGGTGCCGAGCTGCCCAGCACCCTGACCGGTGCCGCCGTGGCCATCGCCGACAAGCTCGATACCCTGGTGGGCATCTTCGGCATCGGCATGCTGCCCACCGGTAGCAAGGACCCTTACGCCCTGCGCCGTGCGGCCCTGGGCGTGCTGCGGATCCTGATCGAGAAGAAGCTCGACCTGGACCTGAACGAAGCGGTGGCCTTCGCCGTCGGCGCCTTCGGCAGCAAGGTCAAGGCCGCCGGCCTGGCCGAGCAGGTGCTGGAGTTCATCTTCGACCGCCTGCGCGCACGCTACGAGGACGAAGGCGTGGATGTGGCCACCTACCTGTCGGTACGGGCCCTGAAACCGGGTTCGGCCCTGGACTTCGACCAGCGCGTACAGGCCGTGCAGGCCTTCCGCAAGCTGCCGGAAGCCGCGGCGCTGGCAGCGGTGAACAAGCGCGTGTCGAACCTGCTGAGCAAGATCGAAGGCAACGTGCCGACCACCATCGAAGCCAAGTACTTCGACAATGCCAACGAGTTCTCCCTGTATTCGGCGATCCAGCAGGCGGACCAGGCTGTCCAGCCCATGGCCGCAGCCCGCCAGTACAGCGAGACCCTGGCCCGCCTGGCCGCCCTGCGCGAGCCGGTGGACGCCTTCTTCGAGGCGGTGATGGTCAATGCCGAAGACGCCAACGTACGGGCCAACCGCTATGCGCTGCTGGCGCGCCTGCGTGGCCTGTTCCTGGGCGTGGCCGACATTTCGGTACTGAGCTGAGCGGATAGGGAACTGCTGTGAAACTGCTGATACTCGATCGCGACGGCGTGATCAATCACGACTCCGATGCCTATATCAAATCGGTGCAGGAGTGGATACCGATCCCCGGATCGATCGAAGCCATTGCGCAGTTGAGCAAGGCCGGCTGGACGGTGGCGGTGGCCACCAACCAGTCCGGCATTGCCCGCGGCTACTACGACCTGGCCACCCTCGACGCCATGCACGCGCGCCTGCGCGAGCTGGTGGCGGAGCAGGGCGGCGAAGTCGGGCTGATCGTCCATTGTCCCCATGGTCCGGATGAAGGCTGCGACTGCCGCAAGCCCAAGCCGGGAATGCTGCGGACCATCGCCGAACACTACCAGGCCGACCTCGGCCATCTATGGTTCGTAGGTGACAGTCTCAGTGACCTGGAGGCGGCAACAGCCGTCGACTGTCAGCCCGTATTGGTAAAGACCGGAAAAGGCGAAAAGACCCTGGGGAAAACCCTGCCGGTAGGCACCTTGATTTTTGACGACTTGGCGGCCGTTGCCGCTGAACTTATCCACAATTAGGCCCCTTCTGGCATCCTGATCCAGGACCGTTCGGGAGAGCGCTTTTTAAAGCGGGCATGCCCGCAATGGTAAATGCCGCTATGTCGATCCTGCAGGCCATCAGAACCTTCTTCTTTTACCTGCTGTTGAGCACCAGCGCCTTGCTGTGGTGCTCCCTGAGCTTTTTCATCGCGCCGTTCCTGCCTTTCAAGGCGCGCTATCGCTTTATCAATGTCTACTGGTGTCGCTGTGCCCTGTGGCTGACCAAGGTATTGCTCGACATCCGCGTAGAAGTGAAGGGCGCGGACAATGTTCCGGAACACCCCTGCGTGATCGTCTCGAACCACCAGAGCACCTGGGAAACCTTCTTCCTCTCGGCTTACTTCCAACCCTTGAGCCAAGTGCTCAAGCGTGAACTGCTGTACGTGCCGTTCTTCGGCTGGGCCATGGCCATGCTGCGCCCCATCGCCATCGACCGGGACAACCCCAAGGCCGCCCTCAAGCAAGTGGCGAGCAAGGGCGATGAGCTGCTCAAGGACAACGTCTGGGTACTGATCTTCCCCGAAGGCACCCGCGTGCCCTATGGCCAGATCGGCAAGTTCTCCCGCAGTGGCAGTGCCCTGGCGGTGAACGCCGGCTTGCCGGTCTTGCCGGTGGCCCATAACGCCGGCAAATTCTGGCCCAAGACAGGCTGGAGCAAGCGCCCCGGGACCATCACCGTGACCATTGGCGCGCCCATGTACGCCGAAGGCAGCGGCCCACGGGCCATCGCCGATCTCAACGACCGGGTGGCGGCCTGGAACGAGCAGGCCCAGCGGGAAATGGGCTCATTGCC